>NZ_JBJLSF010000011.1:0-78891 GCF_050871885.1 Kineococcus aridisoli
CCCGCACCGCCTCGGCGGTGCGGGGCCCTGCTGCGCGGGTCAGCTACTCAGCGTGATGTCTAGAAGCGGGGGCACCGCACACGGGTGATTGGGCGCGGGCGCGCTGAAGGAAGGGGCCGGGGCGACCCGATGGGTCCACCAACGCCACGAACCGCCTCGTCACCCGGAGGACCCCCCATGCTCCGCCGTCGCCTGTCCGCCACCCTCGCCGCCACCGCATCCGCCCTCGTCGCCCTGACCGCGGGTGCCTCCGCCCAGGCCATCGCCGCACCGGCCGCCACCGTTACAGCCGCGAACGCCGACTCGGTGATCTCGCGCACGATGCCCGCCGGGGGCGTCTTCAGCGCGGGGACCGCGTGGAAGCTCGACGTCAGCAAGGCTCCCAAGCACGCCAACTCCGCGGGCATGGTCAAGACGGTGGCCGACCAGACCGCCGCCCAGTACGGCGGGGTCGCGGCCTTCAACGCCTACCAGTACAGCACCAGCGTCTACACCGTCTCGGCGAGCACGCCGAAGGTGGACGTGAAGTGGAACAACTGCCAGGGCAAGTCCTGGACCCCGGCGGGCCTGATCGGCCCGGGCGGGCAGTTCACCCAGGTCCCGATCCCCGCCGACGCCGTGCCCGCCAAGGGCACCGACAGCCAGCTGACCGTCTACTCCCCCTCCACCGACCAGCTGTGGGAGTTCTGGGTCACCAAGAAGGTCGACGGCGTCTGGAGCGCCTGCTGGGGCGGGCGCATCGACGGCGTCTCGCACAGCGAGGGCTTCTTCCACGACGGCTTCGGCGCCAGCGCCAGCGGCCTGGCCCTGGCCGGCGGCACCATCGGCATCAAGGACGTGCAGTCCGGTGTCATCGACCACGCCCTGGCCCTGCACCTGCCGGCGCCCGGGACGTGGAAGGAGTTCAGCTACCCCGCCCAGCGCAGCGACGGCTTCGACACCTCCGCCAACCGCGTCCCCGAGGGCACCCGGCTGCGACTGGACCCCAGCATCGACGTGAACGCGCTGAACATGCACCCGGTCGCCAAGATGGTCGCCAAGGCCGCGCAGAAGTACGGCTTCATCGTCACCGACAAGGCCGGCTGCACCGCCGTCGTCGCCGAGAGCCCCGCCGCCGCGATCGCCGCAACCGGCGTCGACCCGTGGAAGGCCCTGCTGGGCAGCACCCCCAGCTACTCGGTGATGAAGAACTTCCCGTGGGGCAAGCTGCAGGCCCTGCCCAAGGACCACGGCAAGCCGGTCCCCGGCTCCACCGCGGGCGGCGAGGTGGTGGCCGTGCCGACGACGCCGGTCGGCCCGATCACCAGGTACGCCTCGGACACGCAGTACCGGGCGCTGCGCAACGGCTGGGGCCCGGTCGAGAAGGACCGCAGCAACGGCGAGATCAAGGCCGGTGACGGGCGGGTCCTGAAGATCGCCGGCGTCAGCTACGCCAAGGGCTTCGGCGTGCACGCGCCGTCCGAGATCGTCGTCCCCGTGGGCACCGCGCGCACGTTCTCCGCGAAGGTCGGCATCGACTCCGAGGTCGGCGCGAGCGGCGCCGTGCAGTTCCAGGTGTGGGCCGGCGGCACCAAGCTGGCCGACAGCGGCGTGGTGCGCGGCGGCCAGGCGGCGAAGACCCTCGTCGCCGACGTGCGCGGCAGGACCGAGATCCGCCTCGTGGTCACCGACGGCGGCAACGGCACCGCCGGTGACCACGCCGACTGGGCGGACGCCGGCTTCTCCTCCTGACCCCGGTGAGCGGCAGGCGGGTCGCCCGGTCCCGGACGTCAGTCCGGGACCGGGCGGCCCGCCTGCTGCGCGCTGCGCCGCGCACGCCACCACGCCGCCGGCCCGTCCAGGAAGCCGCGGACCTCGGTGGCCAGCACGTCGGCCGGGTAGTCGTCGCGGCCGCGGGCCACCTCCACCGCCCGGCGCGCCAGGTGCCGCGGCACCCCCACCGCGACCCGGCCCAGACCGCGGACGTCGCCGTGGCGGGCGGCGACCTGCAGGTGGTAGGCGACGTGGCCGCTGGAGTAGGCCCGCACCTGCCGGCGCAGCCCCGCCCGGTCCGCGCGGTGGTGGTGGCGCACGACCGCGGTGGGCTGGTAGACGATCGTCCAGCCCGAGCGCAGCACCCGGTAGAAGTACTCGGTGTCCTCCCCCACCCCCGAGGGCCGGCCCGGCCCGAGGGTCTCGTCGAAGGGGCCGAGACCGGCGAGCACGTCGCGGCGCACCGCCGCGTTGGCCGTGGCGCCGATCTCCCAGGTGCGCGCCGGCCCGCGCGAGCCCACCAGCCAGGAGCGGTCGTAGGTCCAGCGGTGCGGGCCCCGGCCGAGCCCGCCGTAGTCCTCGAAGACCTGCGGGTCGAGCAGCTCGAGGTTGGCGGGGACGACGTTGCCGGTCACCGCCCCCACGGCGGGGTCGGCGAAGGGCGCCAGCAGCTCCTCCAGCCAGCCGGCGGTGGTCTCCACGTCGTCGTCGACGAGGACGACGACGTCGCCGCGCAGGTGCGGCAGGCCCGCGTTGCGCGCCGGGGACAGCCCCGGCCACGGCTCGTGGACGACCTGGACGCCCGGCAGTCCCGCCGTCACCGCCCTGGTCGCCGAGGGGTCGGGCGAGTTGTCCACGACGACGACCTGCAGCGGGCGCCCGGTGCTCGCCAGCAGCGCCTGCAGGCTGCGCCGCAGCTCCTGCGGGCGGTCGCGGGTGGCCATGAGCACGCTCACCGGCACGTCGGCGGGCAGCCGCTCGGGATCGGCGGCCAGCGCGGCCCGCAGCGCCGCCGCCAGCGGGCGCGCTCCCCCGGTCCGGGCCGCGGCCAGGTCGTGCCAGGAGGTGCCGGGGCGCAGCAGCGCCGGTCCCAGCCGGTCGACGAGCTCGCGGGCCAGCCGGGCGGCGCCGACGCGGGAACCGTCGGCGGCGACGGCGAACGCCGCCTGCGGTGCGCCCGCCCGCTCGACGAGCACCCGCAGCCGGCGCTGCCCCGGCGAGGGCGGGCCGGCCGGCAGCTGCGCGGCGAGCGGCCCGGCGCCCAGCAGGTCCACCCGCACGACCGGGTCGGCCCGGCGCGGGCGGCGGCGCCCCGCGGGGCGGTGGACCAGCGCGGGCGCGGGCGGTTCCCCGGGGTGGCGGGCGGCCTCGGCGGCGGCCTGCCGCCGGGCGGCCCGGTAGTAGCGGCCGACGACGGCGTCCACCGCGCCGCGGGTGTCGGCGCGGGTGAGCTCCGGCGGGTACAGCTGCGGCCACACCAGGCTGCGCAGGTGGGCGCGCGCGTGCTGGCGCACGAACCAGCGGGCCGCGAACGCCCCGAGCTCGGCGGCCTGGACGCCGCCGTAGTTGCCCGACGCCCCCGCGAAGATGCTGTAGGCGCCGGTGCCGTTGCCCCGCAGCTGCCGGGCGAGCTGGTCCATGCCGGTGCGGTGGCGGTGCAGGACCACGGCGGCGGGTTCGTAGACGACGAGGCCGCCGGCGGCCAGCACGCGGAAGTACATCTCCAGGTCGCCGCCACCGCCGGTGGGCGTGCCCACGTCGAGGGCGGTGTCGAAACCGCCGAGGGCCAGGGCCCGCTCGCGCCGCAGCGCCGTGCTGGCCCCGGTGCCGGCCCCGCCCGTGCCGGGGTGGCGGCGGGCGGCCACCTCCCCGCTGTCGACCGCCGCGGAGAACCACCGCCGGCGGTACCCGCGGCCGAACCCGCCCACGGCCTCGAAGAGGACCTGCGCGGGGGTGCTGAACTCCGCCGGGGCGACGAGGCCGGTGACGACGACGGCGTCGGGCTCCTCGGCGAAGGCGCGGGCCAGCTCGGCGGCCCAGCGCGGGTGCACGAGGACGTCGTCGTCGGCGAAGGCCACGACCTCCGTGCGGGCCTCCAGCAGCGCGCGGTTGCGGGCCCAGTCCAGCCCGGCGCGCGGTTCGCGCACGTACCGGGCGCCGAACTCCTCGGCGACCAGCCGCGTCCGCTCGTCGCGGGAGGCGTTGTCGACGACGAGGACCTCGGCCACCGGGCCCTGCAGGCGGGCGATCGAGGCCAGGCAGCGGCGCAGGTCCTCGGGGCGGTCGCGGGTGCAGACGGCCACGGTCAGCGTCGGGAGGTCCGCCGGGGGCGCCGGGTGCGGCACGTGCTCCAGGCCGTTCGCGAGCGCCGCCCGCAACCCGCCGGGCACGAGCAGGGCGTCCAGCAGCAGGTGCTCCAGGACCTGCCGCTCGAACTCGCGGGCCGCGCGGGCGGGCAGGGCGCCGAGCACCACGGCCGGCGGGCCCGGGACGGTGAGGTCGCCGACCGGCACGCCGTGGAACCAGACGAGGGCGTGCACCCCCTCGGGCTCGTGCTGCGGGGGTGTCGAGGGCGTGCGCAGCCGCGCGGTGGCGGCGTCGAGGTCCACGTCGGCCACGGCCAGGGCGCGGTAGCGGCGGCGGGTGCCGGGCGGGCGGTAGCGGTCCAGGCCCTGCGGGCGGCGGACCGCGGCGACGCCCTGCTGCAGGGCGGTGCGCGCCAGGCGGGCGGCGCGGGGGGTGGGGCTCACGCCTCGATGGTGGCGGACGCCGTTCAGCTCGCCGGTGAGGACGCCGGGCGCGGCGCGCCCCCCGCTCCGCGGCGCGGCCAGCGCCCGCCCAGCACGAGCGCGCGCGCCCAGGCCGAGCGGCGGGCCACCAGCTCGACGAGGACGCCGGCCGCGATCCCCGCCAGCAGACCCACGAGCACGTTGAGCGTCACCGACGACGCGCCGACCCGCTCCAGGACCAGGCGCGCGGCCGAGGTGCCGAAGACGTGGCAGGTGTAGACCGTGAAGGAGAAGCCGCCGAGCACGGCCAGGGGGCGCCAGCTGCGGCGCACCAGCAGCAGGCTCAGGCAGGCGGTGACGCCGAGCAGCGCGGCCACGGCGTCGTGGCGCTCGGGGACGCGGGCGACCACGCCCTGCAGGCCGAGCTGGGACCACAGCGCCAGCAGGAGGGCCGCGGCGACGACGGCGGCCCGGGCCGGGCGCGGGGCCGTGCGCCAGCCGAAGCGGTGGGCCGCGACGCCGGAGAGGAAGAACGGCAGCAGGAAGAGGGCGTCGCGCAGCGCCAGCACGTTCGTCGGGGACGGCACGAACGCGTCGGCGAGGACCGCCAGCCCGATGAGCGGCACCACCGCTGTCCACCGCTCCAGCAGGCGGAAGCGGTCGGCGAGGCCGACGAGCAGGAAGACCCAGAAGACCGCCTCGAGGAACCAGAAGTGGGCGACCGGGACGACGTGCCAGAGGTACCAGGGGGTCTGCTCGCCACCGTCGGCCACCCCGGCCGCCCGGCGCACGAGGGCGAACGCGGTGCCGACGACGAGCATCGGCACGAGCAGGCGGCGGGCCTTGCCCTGCGCGAAGCGCGGCCAGCGCTCGCGCAGCGGCCGCAGCGCGTAGACGTAGCCGGACAGGAAGCTGAACAGCGGCATCCGCAGGTAGACGAGGGAGTCGACCAGGTAGGACCAGGGGTTGCCGCGGTCCAGGCGCAGCCCGTCGGTGGGCCCACCACCGCGCACGTGGTAGAGCACCACGAGCAGGCAGGCCAGACCGCGCAGGGTGTCGACGGAGGGGTCCCGTCCCGGTGGGGACGCGAGACGGCGCGCGAACTCGCGCACCGGTTCCACGGCTGCCACGGACGCCTCCCACCGGTCGCCACGAACTGCGTTCGGGCCCCGTCGCCGCTCCGCCGGGACCGTACACGAAGATCACGGCGGGTGACCAGGGCGCTGCACCGCGTCCGGCAGCGTTCAGCCGCGGCTGGCGAGGACCGCGTCGTAGAGCAGCTTCCTGCTGATCCCCTCGCGCAGGGCGATCGCGCCGGCGACCTCCTTGAGCCGGCCACCGGCCGCCACCTGCTCGTGGGCCTCGGTCACCAGCCGGTCCAGGTCCGCGGCCGGCGCGGGCGGGGCGCCGCCGACGACGATGCAGACCTCCCCCCGCACCTCGCCCTGCTCGGCCCAGGCCACCAGCTCCGCCAGCGGGCCCCGCACGACCTCCTCGTAGGTCTTGGTCAGCTCCCGGCACACGGCCGCGGGGCGCTGCGCCCCCAGGGCGTCGCGCATCGCGGCCAGCGTCGCCGCCGTCCGGTGCGGGGACTCGAAGAAGACCGTCGTCCGCGGCTCGGCGGCCAGCGCGGCGAAGGCGCGGGCGCGCTCGCCGGGCTTGCGCGGCGGGAAGCCCTCGAAGGCGAAGCGGTCGGTGGGCAGCCCGGACAGCGCCAGCGCGCTGAGCACCGCCGAGGGGCCCGGCAGCACCGTGACGCGCAGGCCCGCGGCCACGCACGCGCGCACCAGCCGGTAGCCCGGGTCCGACACCGACGGCATGCCGGCGTCGGAGACGAGCACGACCGTGCGCCCGGCCGCGACCGCCTCGACGACCTCGGCGGCCCGCGCCTCCTCGTTGTGCTCGTAGCAGCTGACCACCCGGCCGCGGGGCGTCACGCCGAGGGCCTGGCACAGCCGGTGCAGCCTGCGGGTGTCCTCGGCCGCCACGAGGTCGGCGCTGCCCAGCGCCTCGACGAGCCGGGCGGAGGCGTCACCGGGGTTGCCGATGGGGGTCGCGGCGATGAGCAGGACGCCGGACGCGTCCTCCGAGGCGGTCACGGGTCCCGATGATGCCCCAGCGGCGCCGGTGCGTCGCCCGCGCCGGGGCGCGGCCGGCGGCGACGACCCCGCCGCAGGGGGGCAGACACGCCGTGTAACACGCTGTTAACGTCCGGCTCGTGGAGCTCTACGACCAGTTCGTGCTCTCGCGGGGTTCGCGCCCGCACCCCTCCGGCTGGGCGGAGCGGACCAGCGGCCCCTGGGTCCTGGCCACCAGCCCGACGCTGCCGGTGACCCCGCTGCGGGACGGGGACGGCGGGCTCGCGGGCTGGCTGCTGGGCTGGGTCGTCGGGCCGGGCGGTGAGCTGCTGCACGAGCGCGCGGAGCTGCCGCTGGAGGCCGTCGAGGCGCCCGGCGGGGACGTCGAGGAGCGGCTGTACCGCTTCTCCGGCCGGTGGGCGTGCCTGCTGCTCGGGGACCGGCCCCGCGTCCACCTGGACCCCGCCGGCTCGCTGGCCGCCGTCTACTCCGAGCAGGAGCAGGCGCTGGCCTCCACCACGACCGTGCTGTCCTTCGGCGACGCCGCGCGCGAGGACCGCTACGCGCAGCGCGTGCTCGGCCCCGGCCAGTACCACCCCGCCGGGCTCACCAGCGACCCCAAGGCGCGGCGCCTGCTGCCCAACCACCGCCTGGACCTCGGCACCTGGGAGGCGGTGCGGCACTGGCCGCCGGCACCGGTGCAGCGGGTGGACCCGGCCGACGCGGCGGGGCTGCAGGCGTGCCAGGAGGCGATCGCCGGGGGTCTGCGCGAGCACGTGGAGGCCCTGGCCGCCCGCCACCGGCTCGTGCTGCCGCTGACCGCCGGCCGCGACAGCCGGATGCTCATGGCCGCGGCCCGCCGGGTGCTGGACCGCTGCACCTTCGCCGTCTTCGCCTACGAGGACGAGCGCAGGGCCGACCTGGCCTACGCCCGCGAGGTGGCCCGGCGCTTCGGCCTGCGCCTGCAGGTGCTGCCGCTGCACGAGGTGGACGAGGCCGCCGCCCGCTCCTACCTCGAACGCGTCGGCTACGACGCCAACGAGGGCAAGGCCGGCGACTTCGACCTGGCGGCCCGCGCCCTGCCGCTGGACCACGCGTGGCTGACCGGCTTCGCCGGCGAGGTCGGGCGCGGGGCGTACTGGAAGGCCGCGACCATCCCCCCGGAGCCGACCGCCGAGGAGCTGCTGCAGCTGATCCGCCTGCCCCACGACCCGGCGCACGTCGAGGCGCTGGCGGCCTGGCGGGCGGGGGTCCCCCACCAGGACGTCCACGAGCTGCTGGACCTGGCCTACCTGGAGCTGCGCGTGGGCTGCTGGGCCAGCCCGCAGCTGTACGGGGCGGCGCCGTTCGCGCTGAGCACGATGCCCGTCGACCAGCGCTCCGTCTTCACCGCGATGCTCCGGCTGCCCCCGGCGCTGCGCATCGAGCAGCGGCCGAACCCGCCGGCCGTCCGGATCAACTGGCCGGAGCTGGCGGAGCTGCCCTACGAGCGGGCGCCGGGACCGCGCGGCTGGCCGGACGCGGCGCGCACCGGGATCGCCGCCGCGCGCGAGCGGCTGGCGCTGGGCACCCGCGCCGCGCGCCTGCTGCGGCGCTGACCGGGCCCGCCCGGTTCGTCAGGAGCTCTGGCGGCGCCTGACGAGCCGGACGGTCTCCAGCAGCCGGGCGCGCTGCAGCAGCAGCGAGCCCGCCAGGTACAGCACCACGCCGAGCACCACCTGGACGGCGACCACCGCCGGCGACGCCGGGTCCCAGCCGAGCGCGTGCGGCAGGGCCCACACCAGGGCGCCCATCACCGCGGCGGTCAGCAGCGTCGGCGCGGCCCCGCGCAGGGTGGTGCCGACCCGCAGCCCCACGACCCGGCCGGAGACGTGCAGGGCGACCGGCGCCATGACCCAGGACTTGGCGAGAACGCCCCAGGCGACGCCCACGATGCCCCAGTGCAGACCGGCCACCATGGCGACCACGCCGACGACGGACCCGATCACCCCCATGACGAACATCGTCGTGGTGCGCCCCTGGGACTGGTAGAGCCAGCCGACGCTCGTGCTGACGCACTGCGGCACGCCCGCGATGCACAGCACCTGCAGGACCGGGACGACGGCGGTCCACTGCTCGCCCCACAGCAGCGGGACGAGGCCCTCCGCGGTGGCGGCGAGCCCGACGAGGACGGGGATCGTGACGAAGTTGATCGTCCCCAGCGACCGCAGGTACATCGAGCGCACCCGCGGGTGGTCGTCGCGCACCGCGGCCAGGGCGGGGAACATCACCCGTCCCAGCGTGCCGGTGATCTGCGTGACCGGCAGCAGCATGAGGTTGTACGCGCGCCCGTACAGGCCGAGCGGGGCGGCCCCCAGGAACCGGCCGATGATGAGGTTGTCCGCGTTGCGGCCCCAGTAGTTCACGACGTTGAACCCGAGCATGCCCCCGGAGAAGCGCCAGAGCTCCCGCAGGCTCCTGCGGTCGATGAAGTGGCGGGGACGCCAGCGGACCACGCAGAACAGCACGATCGAGGTGAGCGAGGTCGTCACCAGCGGGCCGGCGACGAGCGCGAAGGTCCCCGCCCCCAGCAGCGCCGCGACCACGGTCGTGACGTGGCCGGCGAGGGCCGTCGACAGGTCGACCGCCGCCAGCGCACGGAACCTCAGCTGCCGCTGCAGCAGCGAGTAGTGCACCACCCCCAGGGCCAGCGTGAAGGTCAGGGCGACGAAGGGCATGAGGCTCGTCATCCGCGGGGCGTCGAAGAACTCCGCGACCAGCGGGGAGATCGCCCACATGAGACCGGCGTAGAGGACACCGCTGAGGGCGTTGATCCAGAAGACCGTCGACAGGTCCCGCTCGCTGGGCGAGCGCTGGTGCACCAGGGCGGCCCCGAGCCCCATCTCGAAGAACAGCGTGGCGAAGCCCGTGACGACGTAGATGCTGGCCAGCAGGCCGAAGTCCGCCGGCGCCAGCAACCTGGCCAGCACCAGACCGGCCAGGAACTGCAGGCCCTGGGTGCCGAGCTTGCTCATCCCCGCCCACTTGGCGCCGGAGACGACCGCGCCCTTCATGGAGCCGGAGGTGTCCACCGTCGCGGCCGCCGCGGCCGCCGCGGTGCGCTCGTCGGCGGCGGCGACCTGCTCGCCCGTCGTCCGCTCGCCCGCCGCGGGTTCCACGCCGTGCGTCACGCGGACCTCCGCTGCAGGACACCCGCCACGAGGGCGCCGACCTCCTCGGCGCCCGCCGCCATCGCCGGCACCGCGGCGGCCACCTGCTTGCGCACCCGCGGGGCGTCGTCGAGCAGCGCGAGGACGCGCTGGCTCAGCACCTGCGGCGTGACGTCGTCGATGTCGACGGTCCACTCCGGCAGGCCCAGCTGCCCCCACACCTCGGTCGTCTTGTACTCGTAGGCGATCGTCAGCGTCGGGACCCCGGTGCACACGGCGCTGATGGCGCCGTGCAGGCGGGTGGACAGCATCGCGTCGAAGCCGGCCAGGACGTCGATGAGCTCCTCGGGGTGGTGGGCGGCGCGGTCGACGACGACGTGCTCGCGGACGTCCTCGGGCAGCCCCTCGGCCACCCGCAGGGCGAACTCCGAGTCGTCGCGCACGTACTCCGGCCGGCCCTGACAGGTCGAGACGAAGGTCACCTCGGCCCCGCGCTCGCGCACCGCGCTCGTCACGGCCGCGCGCAGCGAGTCGGCGTAGTCGGCCATGCCGCGCTGCTTGTCCTTGTCGCGGAAGTGGGCCCACTCCCGCACGCTGACGGCCAGCCGCGGCGGCCCGGCGCCCTCGACGCGCTCGGCGTCGGCCAGCTCCGGGCGGGCCAGGGCGAAGACGACGTCGGGGACGACGCGGCAGCGGGCGGGGTCGGCGCCGATCTCGACGACGTGCTGCAGGGAGCGCTCGTCGCGCAGCAGCACCAGGTCGGCGGCGGCGAGGACCGGGCGCAGGCCCTCCCGGTTCTCCGGCTTGCGGAAGGGACCCGCCGACTGCGGGAGGAAGACGAGCGGCTTGCGCAGCCGGCGCGCCACGTCGAGGTCGAAGACCTTGTCGGCCAGGTTGTAGTTGTCCGTGAGCGTCGTGCCCCCGGTGTAGGCGATGACGTCCGCCCGGACCATCTCCTGGAAGGGGCGCGCCACGGACGAGGGCAGCACGGCCCGCGCGGGCGCGGACAGCCCGCGCCCCACGAGCGAGGCCGCCACCTTGACCCGCGCGCAGCGGGCCCGGTGGAGGACGGCCCGCGCACGCGCCGGCAACCGGCGGCCGGGCGCCAGCGCAGGCAGCAGGAAGGGGACGAACGGGATGTCCGGCAGGTAGGTGGCCGCCGCCTCGGGGTGGGTGTCGGACACCGAGACCCGTGCACCGGGCCACTGCCGCTGGAGCACGCGGCGCTGGGCGATCAGGATGGCTGCATCGCCGCCGTTGAGCGAGACGAGGCCGAGGATGTGCACGTGCATCCGAAGCGACTGCCTTCCGTCCGTTGACTGACCCCGTCACCAGGTGCGGCTCCGGGCCGACCTGATGGACCGGACGGACGGCATTGTCACCCCTGGTCGGCGCAGTCATGTAACCGCACGTGCACGCTCGGCGGCAACCAGCGAGGTCGCCTCCCAGCGCGCACCGGCCGGGCGCCGGGGGCCGCACCTACGATGCCGAGGGTGAGCACCGCCCTCCGCACCCCGTCCCCACCGGCCCAGGACCTGCGCGAGCGGCTGCTGGGCGGGCCCTCGGAGATCGACGGGGAGTCCTGGAAGCGCAGCTGGCTCCCCCTGCTGCTCGTCACCGCGATCGGCGGCTTCCTGCGCTTCTTCCAGCTCGGCCGCCCCCACCAGCTCGTCTTCGACGAGACGTACTACGTCAAGCAGGCGTGGTCGCTGCTGCAGCACGGCGTCGAGCTGCGCAACGACCCCGCGCTGGGCAGCACCCCGGACGCCCTGTTCACCGCCGGCACCCCCGACGTCTTCGACACCGCCGGCGACTTCGTCGTCCACCCCCCGGTGGGCAAGTGGATGATCGCCGTCGGCCAGTGGATCTTCGGGGTCGACTCCTCCTTCGGCTGGCGCTTCTCCGCCGCCGTCGTCGGGACCCTGTCGATCCTGCTCATCGGCCGCGTCGCGCGCCGCATGTTCCGCTCGACGCTGCTGGGGGTCACCGCCGCGGTCCTGCTCTCGGTGGAGGGCCAGCACTTCGTGGAGAGCCGCACCAGCCTGCTGGACGTCTTCCTCATGTTCTGGGTGCTGGTGGCCTTCGCCTGCCTGCTCGTCGACCGCGACCGGGCGCGCGAGCGGCTGGCCCGGGCGGTGGCCGCCGGCCCGGTGAGCGGGCTGGGGCCCCGGCTGGGCTTCCGCGGCTGGCGGCTGGCGGCCGGGGTCAGCCTCGGCCTGGCGTGCGGGGTGAAGTGGTCGGGCCTGTACGTGCTGGCGGTCTTCGGGCTGCTGACGGTGCTGTGGGACGCCGGTGCCCGGCGCGCGGTCGGCGTGCGGGCCTGGCTGCCCGCCGCGGCCTGGCGCGACGGCCTGCCCGCCTTCGTTCTGCTCGTGCCGACCGCCCTGGTGGTCTACGTCGGCACCTGGGCGGGCTGGTTCGCCTCCGACGCGGGCTGGGACCGCTCCTGGGGCGCCGAGCACCCCGCCACCGGCGCCGGTCGCCTCGTGCCGGACGCGCTGCGCAGCCTGTGGCACTACCACCAGCAGGCCTACGCCTTCCACGTCGGCCTCGACAGCCCCCACCCGTACTCGGCCAACCCGTGGTCCTGGCTCGTGCAGGGCCGCCCGACGTCCTTCTTCTACGAGTCCAGGACGCTGGGGCAGGAGGGCTGCGACGTCACCGACTGCGCCAAGGCGATCACCTCGCTGGGCACCCCGGTGCTGTGGTGGGCGGCCGCGCTGGCGCTGCTGGTCGTCGTCGCCCGCTGGGCGCTCGTGCGCGACTGGCGGGCCGGTGCGGTGCTGGCGGGGTACGCGGCCACCTACCTGCCCTGGTTCCAGTACCAGCACCGCACGATCTTCACCTTCTACGCCGTCGTGCTCACCCCCTTCGTGGTGCTGGCGCTCGTCCACGTGCTGGGGCTCGTGCTGGGCCCGGACCCCCGGGCGGCCGCCCTGCGCGGCGGGGTCCGCCTCGAGGCCGCCGTGCGGCGCCGGCGATGGGGGGCCCTGGTCGCCGGCGCGGTCGTCGTGGCGTGCGTGGCCTGCTTCGCCTTCTTCTGGCCGGTCTACACCGCCCAGGTGATCCCGTACGAGAGCTGGCAGCGCCGGATGTGGCTGCCCAGCTGGGTCTAGGCCCCGCCCCCGGCAGCCGGCGGTCGTGGCTGCCGCCACCCGCGGCGTGCCAGGATCACCGCCATGCGGGTGACCTACCTGGTGCTGGCCCACCACAAGCCGCAGCAGCTGGCGTCCCTGCTGCACCTGCTGCTCGCCGAGGGGGACCGGGCGGTCGTCCACGTCGACGCGGCCGCCGACGAGGCCCCCTTCCGCCGCGCCGCGGCGGACCTCGGCCCGTCGGTCGCCTTCACCGGGACCCGGCACCGGGTGCGCTGGGGCGGGTTCGGGATGGTCGCCGCCACGCTGAGCGCGCTGCGGCAGGCCGTGCGCTCCCTCCCGGCGGACCACTACGTGCTCCTCAGCGGCGCCGACCTGCCGATCAAGCCGATCGCGGCCCTGCACCGGGAACTGGCCGCCGGTCAGGTGCGCATGAACTGCTGGCCGATGCCGGACGAGCGGCGCGGCAAGCCGATGTCGCGCCTGGAGCGGTGGTACGTGGCGCCGCGGCACCGCGACAGCAGGGTCGCGGCCCGGCTGAACCGGTTGCTGGAGCGGTTGCCGCGGCGCGACGTCGCCGCGGCCCTGGGCCCCGCGCGCCCGCACGCGGGCTCGCAGTGGTGGACGATGCCGCACGGGTGCGCCGAGCAGGTGCTCGACTTCGTCGACCGCTCCCCCCGCTTCGTGCGCTTCTTCCACCACGTCCGGGTACCCGACGAGATGTTCTTCCAGACGGTCGTGAAGGCCCTGCCGACCGACTGGGACGTGCGCCCCAACCTGACGTTCACGCGCTGGAGCTCGCCGGGCCGGCTCAGCCCGGACACGCTCACGTCGGCCGACGTGGCGGCGCTGTCGCGCACGGAGGCGTTCTTCGCGCGCAAGTTCGACCTCGACGCCGACCCGCGGGTCCTCGAGGAGGTCCGCACCCGGCTGCTCGCCCCCGGCTGAGGCCGGCGCCCGCAGGGCCGCGGCCCGGCCGGGGAACCCGTGCCCACCCGATCGGGACACGGGGTGAAACACCCCCGCCCCGGCCGGCGATGTCGCCTTGGGAACTCGTCGAGGAACCCGTCGAGGAACCCGTCGAGGAACCCGCTGCGGAACCCCGGGTCGGGCGTGGATCACCCTGCGCGAGGGGGTCGCGGCGGCTGCACAGGCGTTCGGGCGCATCGTCACGCTGCGCGACGACTACGGCTCACCCGAAGGAGTGGAGGCCCGGGGCACCCGCTCCCCCGGCGGCGGGGGACGGCGTGTGACATCGGCCGCGTGAAACTCCGCAGCCGGGTGAACCCGCGGCGCCGGGTTGAAGGCCGGGCCGTGGCGGGCCCGATGGGTCGGGTGTCGAAGAGAACTCGTCACCTGGAGCTCCCGTGATCCGCAAGCGCCTCACCGCCGCCCTCGTCATCGCCACCGCCTGCGCCGTGCCCGTCACGGGCGCCGGCACCGCCGCCGCCGTGAGCGCCTCGTCCACCACGGGCAGCACCGCGGCACCGTCGGCGGTGGAGATCGGGATGCCCGCCGGTGGCGTTTTCACCAGCGGGACGGCGTGGAAGCTCGACGTGAGTTCCGCTCCGCTGCACCCCAACAGCGCCGGCATGGTGAGCAACGTCGTCCAGCAGACCGCCGCCCAGTACGACGGTGTCGCGGCCTTCAACGCCTACCAGTACAGCACCAGCTTCTACACCGTCCCGGCGGACCAGCCCCGCGTCGACGTGCAGTGGAACAACTGCCAGGGCAAGAGTTCCACGCCGCCCGGCCTGCTCGGGGAGGGCGGGCAGTTCACCCAGGTCCCGATCCCCGCCGACGCCGTGCCCGCCAAGGGCACCGACAGCCAGCTGACCGTCTACTCCCCCTCCACCGACCAGCTGTGGGAGTTCTGGGTCACCAAGAAGGTCGACGGCGTCTGGAGCGCCTGCTGGGGCGGGCGCATCGACGAGGTCTCCAAGAGCCACGGGTACTTCGCCGGGAGCTTCGGCGCCAGCGCCAGCGGCCTGGCCCTGGCCGGCGGCACCATCGGCATCGAGGACGTGCAGTCCGGTGTCATCGACCACGCCCTGGCCCTGCACCTGCAGGCACCCGGGCGCGCCGACGAGTTCAGCTACCCCGCCCAGCGCAGCGACGGCTTCGACACCTCCGAGAACAGGGTTCCGGAAGGAACCCGGCTGCGGCTGGACCCCAGCATCGACGTGGACGCGCTGAAGGTGCACCCGATCGCCAAGATGGTCGCCAAGGCCGCGCAGGAGTACGGCTTCATCGTCACCGACAAGGCCGGCTGCACCGCCGTCGTCGCCGAGAGCCCCGCCGCCGCGATCGCCGCCACCGGCGTGGACCCGTGGAAGGCGCTCATGGGCAGCACCCCCAGCTACTCGATCATGAAGGGCTTCCCCTGGGACTCCCTGCAGGCCCTGCCCAAGGACCACGGCAAGCCCGAGGTCCTCGACGGCAGCGCGGGCGGGGTCTGGACCGACCACGACCCCGAGGGCGTGGACGTGACGTACGTGTCCGACACCGCGTTCCGCACCGTGCGCAACGGCTGGGGCCCGGTCGAGAGGGACCGCAGCAACGGCGACATCGCCGCCGGCGACGGCCGCCAGCTCAAGGTCGGCGCCATCACGTACGCCAAGGGCCTCGGCGTCCACGCCGGGTCCGAGGTCGTCGTCCCCACCCGCGGCGCGACGACCTTCACCGCGAAGGTCGGTGTCGACAACGAGGTGGGCACCAGCGGCTCGGTCGTCTTCCAGGTCTGGAACGGCACCACCAAGCTGGCCGACAGCGGCGTGCTGCGCGGCGGCCAGGCGGCCAAGGCCCTCAGCGTCGACGTCTCCGGCGCGACCGAGATCCGCCTCGTGGTCACCGACGCCGGCAACGGCAAGACCGGCGACCACGCCGACTGGGCCGACGCCCGGCTCTTGACGCCGACCGGCGCGGTCCCGGTCCCCACGCCCACCACGCCCCCCACCACGGCGCCCACCGTCCCGGTGAGCACCACGTACGCCTCGGACACCGCCTACCGCGTCGTCCGCAACGGCTGGGGCCCGGCCGAGGCCGACCGCAGCAACGGTGAGCTGAGCGGCACCGACGGCGGCACCCTCACCGTGGCCGGGCAGGCGTTCGCCAAGGGCTTCGGCGTCCACGCGGCCTCCGAGATCGTCGTCCCCACCGGCGGTGCGAGCACCTTCAGCGCCGAGGTCGGCATCGACGACGAGGTGCTCCCCCGCGGCACCGCGGTCTTCCAGGTCTGGAACGGCGAGACCAAGCTGGCCGAGACGGGCGTGGTCCGGGCCGGCTCGACCGCGCGCAAGCTCTCCGTGGACGTCTCCGGGGCCACCGAGATCCGCCTCGTCGTCACCGACGGCGGGGACGGCACCTCCGGCGACCACGCCGACTGGGGCGACGCGAAGCTGATCACCCCCACCACCACGCCCACCGCGACCCCCACCGCGACCCCCACCACTGAGCCGACCGCGACCCCGACCACCACGCCCACCGCCACCCCGACCACCACGCCCACCGCCACCCCGACCACCACGCCCACCGCCACCCCGACCACCACGCCCACCGCCACCCCGACCACCGAGCCCAGCACGACGCCGACCACCGGGCCCGTCCCCGTCTCGGCCACGGCCTTCCGGACCGTGCGCAACGGCTGGGGCCCGGTCGAGAGGGACCGCAGCAACGGCGAGATCAAGGCCGGTGACGGCCGCACCCTGAAGATCGGCGGCAAGAGCTACGCCACGGGCCTGGGCGTGCACGCGGCCTCCGAGGTCGTCGTGCCCGTGGCCGGGTTCCGGACCTTCACGGCCGAGGTCGGCGTGGACGCCGAGGTGGGCACCAGCGGCTCGGTCGTCTTCCAGGTCTGGAACGGCACCACCAAGCTGGCCGACAGCGGCGTGCTGCGCGGCGGCCAGGCGGCCAAGGCCCTCAGCGTCGACGTCTCCGGCGCGACCGAGATCCGCCTCGTGGTCACCGACGCCGGCAACGGCACCACCGGCGACCACGCCGACTGGGCCGACGCCACCCTGTCCTGAGCCCCCGGCGGGGCGCTCGACAGGACGACGAGGGAGGGCACCGGCTGCGGCCGGTGCCCTCCCTTCTCACTGTGCGTCGCTGTTGATCTCCCCGCCGGGACGCGAGGTGACGCTGCGTCATCCCGGCGTGAGGGTTCGATGTGCGGACACCGCTCCTACCGCACGATGTGGGTACTCTCTGCCTCGGTCCGACTACCCGAAGCGAGCCCGCCGACCCAGATGGAGCAGCATCAGTGGCCCAGGTGACCGACACCCCCGTGAGTCCGCTCACCGCCCTCGCCAGGCGGTGGAAGCTCGCCGCACTCCTCATCGCGGCGGGCGCAGGCCTCGGTGCCGGTGCGGCCTACGCGACACCCACCACCTACACGGGTGAGGCGCGCATCGCGGTCGGCAGCCAGAGCCTGGACGCGCGGGTCGTCGCCGGGTACACCGACGCCTCCCAGCAGCTCGCCTCGGACGTCTCGCGCTACGTCAACGACCGGCAGGCCCAGAACGACCTGACCCCCGTCCTCGGCGAGCAGACGGACTCCGTCGAGCGGATCTCCGCCTCCCCCATCGCCGGATCCAGCGTCATCCTCGTCGAGGTCGACGCGGCCGACGAGGCTGCGGCGACCCGGGGCGCGCAGACGATCGCCCAGCAGCTCGTCGACCAGGTCAACGCCTCCTACGCGAACCCCGACGCGCTGCTGCAGCGCTACACCGACCTCAGCGCCCAGGTGCAGGCCGCCCAGCAGGCCGTCCAGGCGGCGAGCGCGGCCGTCGGGGCGGCGCAGGCCGACGGCACGCCCGCGGAGCTCGAGGCCGCCCAGACCGCGGCGGCGCAGCGGGCCACCGAGCTCGACGTGCTCACCGTCCAGCAGCAGGCGCTGGCGACCCAGTACCGCAACTCCGCGGCGGCCACGCCGTCGGCGGGCGGGCTGACCATCGTCCGCGCCGCGCAGATCTCCCGCACCGACTTCTCCAGCACCCTGCAGCGCGACGTCCTCGCCGGCGTCGGCGTCGGCGGCCTGCTCGCCCTGCTGCTGGCCACCGTCCTGGAGCGCCGCAAGCGCCGGCACGGGACCGGGGCGGACGCCGCGGCGGGTGCCGGCACGGCTGCGCTGCACCTGGACGAGGACGGCAGGCCGCGGGCGGCGTCCTCGGTCGCCTCCTCCGCGCAGCGCCTGTGAGGCGCTGACCGTGGCGAGCGCTGCACCGGGCACCGTCCGCGCAGCCGGGGCGGACGCCCCGGCGCTGACGTCGACCCCCGCCTACGTCTGGTGCTTCCTGGCGACGATCGTCTTCAACATCTTCTCCGGCCACTGGGACCGGCTGGGGGTGCCGCTGGGGCTGGACCGCATCGCCTTCGCCGGTGGTGTCCTCCTGCTGGCCCTGGACCCCTGGGCGTGGAAGCAGCGGCGCCTGCTGCTGCGCCCGGTGCACGTGGCCATGGTCGCGCTGCTCGCCCTGGCGACGCTCTCCGCGGCGGGGCACGGCACCCTGCTGAACACCTACGGCCTCTTCGCGCTGCTGGACCGGCTGCTCGTGCCGTTCGTGATGTTCTGCCTGGCACCGGTCGTCTTCGCCCGGCCGGCGCACCGCGCCCTGCTGCTGAAGACCCTCGTGCTGCTCGGGCTGTACCTGGGCGTCACGGCGGTGCTGGAGACGCTGAAGATGTGGTCCCTGGTCTTCCCCTCCTACATCGGCGACCGGAGCGTGGGCATCCAGTTCGGCCGGGCGCGCGGTCCCTTCGCCGCCTCGGAGGCGATGGGCATGGCGTGCGCGGCGTGCTTCTTCGCCGCGGCGCTGGCGGTCTCCCGCTTCCGGGGGGCCTGGCGCCTGCTGAGCCTCGTGGTGGCCCTGCTGAGCGCCGGCGGGGTCCTGATGTCCCTGACGCGGTCGGTGTGGGTCGGGCTCGTCCTCGGCGCCCTCGTCGTGATGATCACCACGCCGGGGCTGCGCCGGTACATCCCCGTCGCGCTGGCGGGCGGGGCCGGCGCGGTCGCCGTGGCGCTCGCGGTCGTCCCCGGGCTGCAGGCGAGCGTGCTGGAGCGCGCGGGGACCTCCCGCTCGGTGCTCGACCGCTACAACACCAACGAGGCGGCGCTGCGCATCGTCGAGCAGGAGCCGCTCACCGGTGTCGGCTGGGTGAAGTTCCTCGACGTCTCCCCCGAGTGGGTCCGCCAGGCCGACACCTACCCGATCACCAACGTCGAGATCGAAGTCCACAACGTGGTGCTCAGCCGCGCCGCCGAGCTCGGCATCCCGGGCGCGGCCCTGTTCGTCGCGTGCATCCTGCTGGGTCCCTGCCGGGCCGTCCTGCAGCGGCGCTACGCCGACGCCGAGCTCGCCGGCTGGCGCGCGGTCTCCACCGGGATGACCGCCGTCTGGGGGGTCACGCTCATGCTGAGCCCCGTCCCCTACCCGCTGCCGAACACGCTGACCTGGCTGCTGGCCGGGATCGCGCTCATCCCGTACGTTTCCACTCCACGGACTCCGAGTGAGCGGTAGTCGACGATCCGCGACGGATCGGCGGTTTCGAGAACAGGAACTGGCGTGAGCGAAGGCGCGGCACCGCAGGGGGCGTCCCCGGCGGCGGGGAGCGCGGGCGTCCGGCGGGCGCAGCGGCTGGCGGCCGCGGCCGCCTACCTGGGCGTGGGCCGGCACCTGCCCTGGTCACCGCGCCCGGGCGGCGGGATCGCGCGGCGCGCCCGCGCGCTGACGGCCCGCTGGATGCTCGACGAGTGCGGTGCGGACGTGAACATCGAGCACGGGGCCTGGTTCGGCTCCGGCAAGGGCGTGCGCGTCGGCGACCGCTCCGACATCGGCATGGACGCCCTCGTCATCGGTCCCGTCCACATCGGCGCCGACGTCATGATGGGCCCGCGCTGCATCCTGCTCGCCTCCGCCCACGAGACCCGCCGGGTCGACGTCCCCATGAACCGGCAGGGCTTCCGCGAGGACCGCCCCATCGTCATCGAGGACGACGTCTGGATCGGCGCGGGCTGCATCGTCCTGCCCGGCCGCCGGATCGGGAAGGGCAGCATCGTCGGTGCGGGCTCCGTCGTCGTCTCCGACGTGCCGCCGTGGACGGTGGTCGCCGGGAACCCGGCGCGCATCGTCAAGCGGCGGCGCAGCGGCGATCAGCTCCCCGAGGCCGTCCAGCCGTCCGTGCCGCCGCCGGTGCTGGACGCGGCCGAGGTCGGTGCGGCCGTCGCGGAGGCCGCCGAGGTCGGTGCGGCCGTCGCGGCCGCGGAGGCCTCCGAGGCGGAGGCGGTGCTCCGCGGGCGCGGGCGACCGTAGTCCTCCGGCAGCGCCTGCAGGTCCTCCCAGGGGAAGCCGGCCATCACCTCGTAGTGCGGCACCCCCTCCAGCAGCTCGTCCCAGGGGTTGACGGCCCCCTGGGTCAGCCGGCCCGTCTCCGCCGAGACGGCCACGGCCCCGGCCTTGTCGACGACGATGAAGCCGTACCGCTGCGCCGCCTCGGCGACCATGCGCGCCACGGGCGTGAGGTCGAGCGCGTCCACGTCCACGTTCGGGTCGAGCCGCAGCCGCAGGCCCTCGGGGATGGCGTCCGGGTCGTCGCTGAAGCCGTCGCTGCGCTGGGCGGGCCAGCTGACGTGCTCCCACGACTTCGGCTCCACGATCTGCAGCGCCAGCGCGTGGTCGATCCGCCCCGCCCGGACGTCGTCGACGCGGACCATCCCCCCGGAGATCGCCAGCCCGCTGGCGCTCGAGCCGAACCCGCCGCCGAAGTAGCCGCGGCTGCGCGAGACGTCGTCGAGCCGCCCGCCCCAGCACGCCTGCCAGCCGTCGTCCACCCGCTCCGCCCGCCAGAACTCCCACAGCCGGTCCGTGGAGGGCTGGTAGACGGTCAGCTGGCCGTCCCAGCCGCGCGCGGGGACCGCGTCGTCGGGGATCGGGACGTTGGCGAACTGCCCGTCCGGGCCCCGCAGGCCGTCCGGGACGTAGCCCTTGTCCTGGCAGTCGTCGAAGGCCACGTCGACCCGCGGCTGGTCCGGCCCGACGACGTAGAAGGACGTGCTGTAGTTGCTGACGTTGAAGGCCGCCACCCCGTCGTAGTGCTCCTCCACCTGCTCCACCAGGTGCTCCACCATCTGCTCGGAGCGCTCGTTGAGCGGAGCGGCCGAGACGTCCTGGCGCCAGACGCTGCGCTCGCCGAAGGGGTAGTCCCCCGGGACGGGGACCGGCTCCCGGGGTGACGGCGCGGCGGACGTGGGGCCCGCGGGTGCCCGCCCGCCGTCGTCCGGGTCCCGCAGCACCAGCAGCGCGACGAGCACCAGCACCAGGACCCCGGCGGACAGGGCCAGCCACGCGAGCCGGCGCCTCCTGCCGGGGTGGGCGGGGACGGGGGGCTGACCGGGGTAGCGCACGGTGGTGGGCCTCCTGAGGGGGTCGTCCCGTGGTCGTCGCCGCCCACCCTACGAGGGGGCGGCGGCGGCGTCCGCCGCCGGTGCCCCGCGGGCACCGAGCCACCCCCGTGGGCACCCGTCCGTGCACCCGTCCGGGTCGGCGGGCACCGCCGGCGGGCCGTGCCGGCACGCTCCGCAGCGCCGGGCCGCGCCGGTTGAGCCGTTCGGGCGCACCCGGGCCGGCGTTCCGCTCACCGCGGGTGAGGAGTCACCCGCTGCTCCATCCGGAGGCGCTCCGGGACGTCCGTCGCGGGTGGTCGGGACACGCGCTGTGACGAGCCCCCGGGCACCGTTGCCCCGTTCCGGTGGAGGCGGCGCCGCACCGTGGACAGGAGCACAACAACCGGTCCCCGGTGGCCGATCCAGAGGGTGCGACCGCAGCAGACACCGCACCCCGAAGGAGCCCTCCCGTGCGCACCTCCCGTCGATCCCTCCTCAGCGCCGCCGCCGCAGCGGCCGCGCTGGCCGTGGCGACGGTGGTGGTGCCCGGTGCGGCCTCCGCGGCCTCGCCCGTCGTGCCCCGCCAGGAGCGGGCGGTCTCCGGACGGCCCTCCTTCCCCGTGGGCGCCGACGTCAGCGGACCGCGCGGCGGGCTGTTCGGGCCGACCAGCGTCTGGCGGCAGGACGTCCGCTCGGCCCCGGTGAACCCGAACTCGCGGGCGCTGGTGGCGGGGCTGCACGAGCAGGTGAGCACCCTCTACAACGGGGTCGCCGCCTTCAACGTCAGCAACTACAGCACGAACGTCTACTCCGTCGCCGCGACCCAGCCGCGGGTCGACGTGGCGTGGGACAACTGCCAGAAGAAGACCTACACGCCCAAGGGGCTGCTGGGCCCCGGGGGGCAGTTCACCGCCGTGCCGATCCCCGACGACGCGGTCCCCGCGCGCGGCAGCGACGGTCAGCTGACGATCTACTCCGCGGCCACGGACCAGCTGTGGGAGTTCTGGCAGGCCAAGCGGGTCGGCGGCCGGTGGCAGGCCTGCTGGGGCGGGCGCATCGACCGCGTCTCCACCAGCCCCGGCTACTTCTCCGACGGCTTCGGCGTCGCGGCGACCGGGCTGTCCTTCTCGGCGGGCGCCGTCGGCATCAAGGACGTCCAGGCCGGTTCCATCGACCACGCGCTGTCGCTGCAGGTCGTCTGGCCGGCGAAGTGGACGACCTTCAGCTGGCCGGCCCAGCGCAGCGACGGCTTCTCCACCGACCCGAACGCCATCCCCGAGGGGCTGCGCTTCCGGCTCGACCCGAGCGTGGACGTCGAGGCGCTGAACCTCACGCCCATCGCGAAGATGGTGGCGCGCGCGGCGCAGAAGTACGGGTTCATCGTCACCGACAAGGCCGGAGCCGTGGCGCTGACCGCGGAGAGCGGCTCGGCGGTCAAGGCCGCCACCGGGGTCGACCCGTGGACGAAGCTCATGGGCGGCACCCCGCACTACGAGGTCATGCGCGGTTTCCCGTGGGAGCGGCTGCAGGCGCTGCCGATGAACTACGGCAAGCCCTGACCGCCCGCGCCGCCGGCCGCCCGCTCAGCCGCGCTGGGCGCGGCCGCGGCGGTGCGCGCTCCAGTAGCCCCAGTCGTAGCAGGCCCCGGCCAGCGCGACGAACCGCTCGGCCCGGGCGCGCCCCCCGCGCGGCAGGGCCGCGCCGAAGCGCAGGGCGGCCCGCCCGGTGCGCACGACGAGCCGCCACGCCGGCAGCGGGGCCACCACGTCGAGCCCGCGGTCGGACCAGTCGCGGCGCAGGCCGTGGTGGCTCTTGCCGTAGCGGTAGTTCTGCTCCAGCAGCTGGCGGGCCTCGCTGCGCGGCACCCACTCCATGAGGACGTCGGGCACCACGTCCAGGCGGTGCCCGGTGGCGACCTGCAACCGCCAGCACAGGTCGGCGTCGCCGCCGCTGCGGACGGTGGAGAAACCGTCCACGGCGTCGAAGTCGCTGCGGCGCACCGCGAGGTTGCACGTCGGCAGGTACGGCAGGAAGAAGGGCTTCGCGACGTACTTGTCCAGCCGGCTGAACTGCTGCACCTCGCTGGCGCGCTCGGCGAGGGAGTCCCCACCGCGCACCAGCGTGTCGGAGCCGACGATGCCCACCTGCTCGTCGGCGAAGCGCTCCAGCGTCCGCTGCACCCAGTCCGGCCGGGGCCGGCTGCGCGCGTCGAGGAAGAGGACGACCTCGGCGTCGGTGGCCGCCACCCCGAGGTTGCGGGCCGCGTAGGGGCCCGCCCCCGCGCTGTGGACCACGCGCACGGGCGCGTCCAGCACCAGCACGGGTTCCGGGGAGTCGTCGACGACGACGACCTCGTCGACGGGGACCGTCTGCGCCGCCAGCGCCTCCAGCGCGCCCTCCAGCAGGGCGGCGTGGCCGCGCACCGGGATCACCGCCGCCGACCGCGGCCGCCGGCCGGCCGGGGAGGCGGCGGGCGCGGCGGGGACCTCCTCACGCATCGGCACGCACGTCCTCCCCGTCCGTGCCGCGCCGGGGCGCGGCGCGCGGGGTCAGGCGCGGCTGGGGCACGCGGCCGCGCCGCCCCTGCCGACCGGCCTCCCAGCGCGCGACGATGTCCAGCGCCCGGGTGCGCCCGAAGCGGCGGGTGGGCGAGACGAACGGGTCCGAAGGGGCGTGGCGCACCCAGTCGGCGAGCGCCTGCGTCGCCGGGTAGGGCCCCAGCGGCCGCACGTGCTCCAGCGCGCGGATCTCCCTGACCATCCGGTGGTGGTAGGCCCGCACCCCGGCGCCGCGGCGGTGGCTGCCGCTGACGGTCAGGCGCGGGTCGACGACGAGGTGCCGGCCGCCGGTGACGGCCCGCCACGACCACTCCTGGTCCTCGGTGGCCACGAGCGAGTCGTCGAAGGGGTGCGCCCGCCAGACCTCCGAACGCCACATGCTGGCCGTGTTGGTGAACCCCCAGTAGCGGTACCGGCCGAGGTAGTCCGCGTCCGCGCGCAGCGGGGCCGTGAGCGGCCGGTTCTCCCCGTCCACCTCGCCCCCGCAGACGGCGACGGCCCCCGCCTGCAGGTGCTCCAGCCCGATCTCGACCCAGTCCGGGCGGGGCAGGACGGTGTGGCTGGACAGCGCGCCGCAGAAGGGCGTGGTGGCCGCCTGCGCCCCCGCGTTGAGGGCCCCTCCGTAGGAGAACTCCTCGTGCGGGATGCCCACCAGCCGCTCGGCGCGCTCCTGCGCGATGCGCAGCGTGTCGTCCGTGGACCCCGAGTCGACGACGACGACCTCCACGGGCAGGCTCTGGGCCCGCACCGAGTCGATGGTCGCGGTCAGCGTGGCAGCGGAGTTGTACGTGCGGATGACGATGCTGACGACGGGGGGCACCACGTGCGTCCGGTCCTCCTCAGGTCTGGGCCGTCGGCTCACGACCACGAGTCGCCGCATGGTAGCGCGACGTCCCGTGACGGCAGAGGCGCGCTTGGTCACCGGCCACGCCCGTTAGGGTGCGCCCATGGCCTCGCCCCCGGGACCGCCCACCCCCTCCCCCGACGCTCCCGCCGTCGCCTACCTCGTCAGCGAGTACCCCACGCTCTCGCACGCCTTTATCGAGAACGAGGTCGAGGCGCTGCGGGCCCGGGGCGTGCAGGTGCACACCTTCTCGGTGCGGCCCACCACCGCCGCGCAGCACCGCTCGGCGCGCAGCCGGCGGGAGGCGGCGGGCACGACCGTGCTGCTCGACCGCGCCCGGGCGCGCGAGCTGGCGGGCACGGCCGCGGCCTCGCTGCGCCGGCCGCGGGCGCTGGCCACCGGTGCGCTGCTGGCCGCGCGGTCCGGTCCGGGCGGGGCGCGCGGGCGGCTGTGGCAGGGCTTCTACCTCGCCGAGGCGCTCGTGCTGCTGGAGGAGATGCGCCGGCGGGGCCTGCGCCACCTGCACGTGCACTTCGCCAACAACGGCGCCGACGTGGCGCGCCTGGTCGTCGCCCTGGGCCGCGCCCAGGACGGCCCGGACAGCGGCTGGCGCTGGACGATGTCGATGCACGGCCCCACGGAGTTCGAGGCCGTCGACGCCTTCGACCTGCCCGCGAAGGTGCGCTCGGCGGACGCCGTGGCCTGCATCAGCGACTTCTGCCGGGGTCAGCTGATGCGGCACACCCCGCCCGAGCACTGGCGGAAGCTGGGCGTGGTGCGGATGGCCGTCGACGTGGACCGGTTCGCCGACCGCTCCGCCGAGCGGGCCGCGCGAGCGGCCGGCCCGCTGCGGGTGCTGTTCGTCGGCCGCCTCGTGCCGGAGAAGGGCCCCTCGGTCCTGCTGGACGCCGTCGCCGCCCTGCGCGGCGGCCCCGACCCGCTCGACGTGCGGGTGCGCCTGGTGGGCGCCGGACCGCTGGCCGACGACCTCGCCGCGCAGGTGCGCCGGCAGGGCACCGCGGACGTCGTGGAGCTGCTCGGCCCGGTGGGCAACGAGGACCTGCCCGAGCAGTACGCCTGGGCGGACGCGTTCTGCCTGCCGAGCTTCGCCGAGGGCGTCCCCGTCGTCCTCATGGAGGCGATGGCCACCGCCCTGCCCGTCGTGACCAGCCCGATCGCGGGCATCCCCGAGCTCGTCCAGGACGGCGTCAGCGGCCGGCTCGTGCCGCCGGGGCGGGCGGACGAGCTGGCGCGGGTGCTGCGCGAGCTGGCGGCCGCCTCCCCGCAGGAGCGGGCCGAGCTGGGGCGGCGGGGTCGCCGCCGCGTCGCCGAGGAGTTCGGGGCGGAGCTCAACGTCCGGCGGTTGCGGGACGTCGTCGGGATCTGAGGCCCGGGGTCCGAGGCGTCGGGACCCGCGGCTCAGGAGCCGCCGGCGGCGCGCGCCCGGTCGTAGACCTGCTCGATGCGCGCCGTCGTGACGCGGATGTCGAAGGAGCGCACGGCGTGCTCGCGCGCGGCCAGGCCGAACGCCGCCCTCAGGTCGGCGTCGGCGCCCAGCTTCTCGACGGCGGCCGCCAGGGCGGCCACGTCCCCCTCGGGGGCGAGCAGGCCGGTCGTGCCGTCCAGGACCGACTCGACCAGCCCGGAGTGCGCGTAGGCGACGACCGGGCGCCCCGACGCGGCGGCCTCCAGGCTCACCACCGGCAGCCCCTCGCAGTCGCCGTTCGCGGCGCGGCGGGAGGGGATGACGACGGCCTGGGCCTCGCGCATGGCGGCGCGCACCTCGTCGCTGGTGCGCGTCCCCAGGAAGCGCACGTCGACCCGCAGGTCGCGGGCCCGCTGCTCCAGGCGCTCGCGCAGCGGGCCGTCGCCGACGACGGTGAGCGGCGGCGGCGAGGCCAGGCCGGCCAGGGCCTCCAGCAGGTCGGCGAGCCCCTTCTTCTCCACGAGCCGGCCGACGAAGAGCAGCCCGCCCCCGGCCGGCGGGGGCGTGGCGACCACGCGCTCGGTGTCGACCCCGCAGGCGATGACGTCGATCGCCCCGGGGTCGGCGCCCCTGCGGGTGAGCTCGGCGGCGATGAAGCCGCTGACGGCGATGGTGCCGGCGGAGGAGGCCAGCAGCTGCGCGCGGCGTTCCAGCAGCAAGCGCCCGGAGGGTGAGCCGGCGAGGGCCTCGTCGTGCAGCGTCGCGTCGTAGCCGTGCCAGGTGACCACGAGCGGGATGCCCAGCTGCGCGGCCACCTCGCTGACGACGGCGGCGTCGGTGCCGAAGTGGACGTGCAGGACGTCGGGCCGCAACCGGCGCAGCGCGGAGCGCAGCTGCCGCTCCTGGCCCTGCTGCGGGCTGCCCGCGACGCGCTCGGGCAGGCGGGAGCGCACGCGGGCGACGAGCGGGTGCTCGCGCGCCTCCCGCACGGGGACGCCGGGGACCTCCAGCGCGTCCGGGGCGCGCCAGGAGGTCAGCGCCGTCGGCCGCCACCGCTGCAGCGACAGCAGGTGGTCGCGGACGAAGGTCTCCGACCGGTTGAGGAAGACGCGCCGGTAGACGGCGACGTCGCCGCCCGCAGGGGCCGCCGGTGCGCTCAGAGGTACACCACCCGGAACTTGACGCTGCCGACGACGCGGCCGGCGCGGTAGGCCGCCTCCCGCGCCAGCTGGTAGCGGACCTCGCGGCCGCGGTAGGCCCGGGGAGCCGTCACGAGCAGCCAGCGCAGCCGGCGCAGCGACTCGCGCGCGTCCCAGGTCATCCCGTGGCGGCGGAAGTCGCGGTAGAGCATCGGCGCCTGGCGCCCCCAGACGTACATCTGCCGCACCCCGGCGCGGAAGCTGGAACGCATCCGGTAGTGCACGAGGGAGTCGGCGGCCTCCACGAGGGAGAACCCCTCCAGCTGCAGGCGCCAGAAGAACTCCGTCTCGGTGCCGCCGCGCACGTAGGTCTCGTCGAACCCGCCGAGGCGCTCCCACACCGACTTGCGCAGCCCGGCGTTGGCGCCGATGGGCCGGGGCAGGAAGCCCAGCTGGGGGACCACCCCGTTGTGCCCGTGCGGCGTCCCCCACGCCTGCACGTAGGCGTCGTTGAGCTTGAGGCGGTCCAGGCGGCCGCCGACGCCGTCGGCCTCCTCGAGGGCGTCGGCCATCGTCTCCACCCACCGCGGGTCGACCTCGTCGTCGGCGTCGCACAGCAGCACCAGGTCCGAGCGGGCGGCCGCGATGCCGGTGTTGCGCGCCACGTTCGAGCCGGTCCGCGCGCTGGCGTCGATCCAGCGCAGCCCCGGCAGGCGGTCGCGGTAGCCGTCCACGAGCTCGCGGGTGCCGTCGGTGGAGCCGTTGTCCGCCACGAGGACCTCGAAGGTCCGCGAGGTCCGCTGGGCCGCGAGCGCGTCCAGCTGCACGCCGAGCGTGCGGGCGGCGTTGAGCGCGGGGATGACGACCGAGACGTCGGGCTGCGCCAGCGGGTCCGGCACGCCGGTCCCCTCGCGGCCGGTCCCCGTGGTCGTGCTCACTGCTGCCTCCTGGGTCGTCACGGTCGCTGCCCGCTCCCCCGCGTGCGCACGGCGCACGTCAGCTTCGCGCCGAAGGTGTAGTAGCGCATCCACAGGGCGACCGCGACGTAGCGCGCGCGGTTGCGCGGGCTGGGGTGCGGCAGGTCGCCGGAGCGGCGCAGGGTCGAGCGCGGGCTGGGGTTCAGGCTGGCCCGCACCACACCGGGGTCGAAGGCCGGCCGCCCGCTGCGGCGGCGGTTCTCCACGTCACCGCGGGCCACGCGGCGGGCCTTGCCCTGCAGCTCGGCCATCCGCGCCCGGGCCGGGTGGCGCACGACGGCCTGCGGGCAGTAGACGGCCCGCACGCCCAGGCGGGAGGCGCGCTCGCCCCACTCGCGGTCGCCGCCGCTCTTGAGCCGCTCGTCGAAGGCGCCGACCCGCTCGAAGGTCGGGCGCAGCACCAGCAGGTTCGCCGTGGCCGCCCACCCCTGGGTGCGGACGTAGTCCTCCTGCTGCAGGAAGTTCAGCACGTCCCACAGCTCCGCGAGCGTGGGCCGCTCGGGGTCGCGGGCGAAGAGGCGGACGGCACCGCCGACGAACGCCGGCTGCTGCTGGGCCAGCAGGGCCGAGACGCCCTCGCGCAGCCACCCGGGCTCGGGCAGGCAGTCCGCGTCGGTGAACGCGAGCACCTCCCCCGCCGCGACGGCCAGGGCGGCGTTGCGCGCCGCGTAGGAGCCGGGCGTGCTCTCGCGCACGAGCTGGACCGAGGGCAGCGCGCCGGCGCTGCGCTCCAGGCCGACGTTGTCGCCGTTGTCGACGAGCACGACGTCGAGCGGGCCCGGGTAGTCCTGCGCGGCCAGCGCCCGCGTGGTCCCCTCCAGCTCCCCGCGGTCGCCGTGGACGGGCACGACGACCGTGACGGCCGGCCACGCCGGCGGGTCCTGCCGCCCGCGGACGACCGGGGCGGTCGTGGCCCGCAGGTCGGCGCTCACGCCGCGCGCCGCGCGCTCGTGCGCCGCGCGACCGAGCGGGCCATCAGCCCCGCCGCGTACGGCAGGTCGTGCACGAGGTAGCGCTTGGCCATCCGCCGCGGTTCCATCGCCAGCCGGTGCACCCACTCCAGCCCGCTGCGCTGGATCCACACCGGAGCGCGCGAGACCTCCCCGGCGACCATGGTCAGGGTCCCGCCGCAGCCGATGAACCAGGTCGAGGGCAGGTGCTCGCGCAGCAGCTGCATGAGCCGCTCCTGCTTGGGGAAGCCCAGCGCCACGAAGACGATGTCGGGCTTCGCCTCGACGACGGCCCCCACGACCTGCTCGAGCACCCGGGCGTCGCGCTCGAAGCCGAAGGGCGGGCAGTCCCAGCCGGCCATCCGCAGGTCGGCGAACTCCTCGGTCAGCCGGTCCGCTGCCCGCTCGGCGATCCCCTCCGCGCCGCCGAGCAGGTACAGCGTCCGGTCGGACTCGGCCGCCGCCGCCGAGATCGACCAGATGAGCGAGGAGCCGGTGACGCGTTCGGGCAGCTCCTCGCCCTGCAGCCTGCTCGCCCACACGATGGGCATGCCGTCGGGCACGACGAGCTCGGCTTGCTCGGCGAGGTCGCGCAGCTGCGGCCGGCGCAGCTGCCGCAGGATGTCCACGTTGGGCGTGATGAGGTTGCCCCCGCGGCCCGCGTCGAGGGCGGCCATCACGTGCGCGACGACCTCCTGCTCGCGCAGGGCGTCGAAGGCGATGTCGTCGACGGTGATCTGCTGGCGGGCCGCAGACGGGTCGGTCTCCCCACGGATGTTCGCCGTGCGAGTCCCCGCGCTCACGGAGCGTAGCGATGGGATGGAGTGAAGAGCGGACGAGTCGAGAGCCATGCGATCTCCCAGGTCGACCGGTGTCAGCGCGTCGAGGAGTCCCGCTGCCAGGCAGTGGCCTGCCGACGGCGAGCGGAGACCCGCGACGCGATGGTGACACCGGTGTAGACGGCGAAGGACGGGATCAGACGAGGTCGCCCCAGAGCCAGGCGCATCAGGGCGGTCGACGTCGCCGACGTCGTCCGCGCGAAGGACGGTGGACCCCCGACGGCGCTCCCGCCGGAGACCTCGGTCTCCGCGCGCCCCCCGGCGCCAGGTTCGGCCTTGCTCAGCTGAGCGTTCCCGGCGGCTGTCCGGGTGCGGACCTTGAGCAGGTTGCGCAGGTCCCGCGGGACGGCGACGAGGAACTCCCCCTCGCTCGTCGCCCTCTCGTGCTCGGCGAAGAGCCGCTGCACGAAGAGGTCGTCGCTCGTCAGGTCCGGGAACTCCTCGAAGCGGGAGCGGCCGGTCTCCGACAGCCCGTAGACGCCCAGGCCCACGAGGCCGTCGCGCACGTAGGGCAGCTCCGCGTACGCGCGGTAGAACGCGCGCACCGGCCAGGAGGACGCCGAGGTGTCGAAGCGCACGCGCGGCGACGCCGCGAGCACGCCGTCGGCGCGCAGCCGCTCGGCGAGCGCGTCGAGCGTGCCCGGCGTCAGGACGATGTCGGCGTCCAGGTAGACGCGCGGGAAGGCGGTGGCGACGCGGTCGCCCGCGCGCAGCGCGGCGGCCTTCGAGGCCTGGCCGAGCTCGACGACGACCGCGCCGGCGGCCCGCGCCACGGCGGCCGTGTCGTCGGTGCAGCCGTTGGCCACGACGACGACCTCGGCGACCTCGGTCCTCGCGGCCGAGCGCAGCGCCTCGAGGGTGCCCCGCAGCGTCCGCGCCTCGTCGTGGGCGGGGACGACCACGGAGACGGTGGGCGTGCGTCGCGGGGAGGTGACCGCCGGCGAGGGGTCGGGAGCCGTCGTGGTCACGCTCCTCCTCCCCTCGCCCGTCGTTCGGGCGCGTTGCCACTCGTCCGGCAGATCGTGGTCACTTGTGGTCACTTACCGGTGCGCATCGTAGCCAGAGTTCACCGGATCGGCGCAACCCCGGGGCAGCACCGCTCCCTGCGACCCGTGTCACACGCGGGGTGCACCTCAGTACGCCCCCCGCCCGCCGAGCACGGCCCGGACGGTCTTGGCGAGGATCATGAGGTCGAAGGCGGGCGACCAGTTCTCCACGTACTGCAGGTCCAGCCGGGTGGACTCGTCCAGGTCGAGGTCGGAGCGTCCGCTGACCTGCCACAGCCCGGTGAGACCAGGCTTGACGAGCAGCCGGCGGCGCAGGTCCTGGCCGTACTCGGCGACCTCGCTGGGCAGCGGCGGCCGCGGGCCCACCAGCGACATGCTGCCGGTCAGGACGTTGAACAGCTGCGGCAGCTCGTCCAGGGAGTAGCGGCGCAGGAACGCGCCCGTGCGCGTCACGCGGGGGTCGCGCTTCATCTTGAACAGCAGGCCGTTGCCCTCGGAGGCCTCCCGCAGGTCGATGAGCCGCTGCTCGGCGTCGACGACCATGGAGCGGAACTTCACCATCGTGAACTCCGTGCCGTCGCGCCCGACCCGGCGCTGGCGGAAGAAGACCGGCCCCGGCGAGTCCAGCCTGATGAGGACCGCCACGAGGACGAACAGCGGGCTCAGCGCCAGCAGCCCCAGCGCCGCGCTGCCGCGGTCCAGCAGGGTCTTGCCCACGTGGCGGATGCCGCGCAGCTCGGGGCGGTCGACGTGCAGCAGCGGCAGGCCGGAGACCGGGCGGATCACCACGCGGGGCCCGCCGACGTCGGTCAGCGCGGGCGCCACCACGAGGTCGGCGCGGGTGTTCTCCAGCTCCCAGCCGAGGCGGCGCAGGACCGGCCCGTCCAGCTCGGGGCAGGTCAGGGTGGCGACCACGTCCACGTCCACCTCGCCCGCGACGGCGGCGACCTCCTCCAGGGAGCCCAGCACGGGGACGCCCAGCGCCTGCAGCTCCTCGGTGCTGCGGCCCCCGGGCGTGCAGGCCGCGTCCACGCGCAGGCCGTGGTCGGTCTGGCGGCGCACCTGGCGCACCAGGGAGGCGACGGCCTCCGGGTGGCCGGCGACGAGGGTGGACTGCATGCACTCCCCCGCGGCGCGGCGCACGTGCAGGTAGTGGCGCACGACCAGGCGGGAGAGCACGGTCAGCAGGCCCGCCACCGGCAGGGCGACGACCACGAAGCCGCGGGCGATCTCCAGCTGCAGCGCCCAGGAGGCGGTGCCGACGAAGGCGACCACGGTGGTGCCGGCCAGCAGCACCCGCTGGAACTCCTCGGACCCGACGGCGAGGAAGCGCGGTTCGTAGGCGCGGAACAGCAGCATGGAGGCGACCCAGACCGGCGGCAGCAGGACCATCGTCCAGGCCACGGACAGGCCGCCGAGGCCGGTGGCGTGCAGCGGGGTGTCGCCGAAGCGCACGGCCCAGCCGAGCAGGGCCGCCAGCAGGGCGGAGACGGCGTCGGAGACGGCGATGGTGCGCACGTACTCGCGCTGCCAGACCGGCCGCCGGCCGGCGGGGCGCGGCGCGCTGGCCGGGCGGCGGCGCGTCAGCGGCAGGAACGCCTGGTCGGTGCTGAGGGTCGGTGTGCCGTCGTTCGCGTCGATGATGCGGCGTCGCTGCGCCGGCAGTACCCGTACTTCCTCAGCCGCCATGGCCTCCCCCGTCGGTCGTGGTCGTCAGGACCCACGCCGCTGTGGGAGCCAGTGATCCGTCCGGGCGTGTCGCGCTGCTACGGACGGGTGAGCTGACGACACCCATGGTAGCGGGGGGTCACCCGTTGGACGCAAGTCCCTCACAGCTGGATCACGAACGGAGCACGGTGAGCACGAGGCGCGCAGGGCAGCCGGAGGCCGGCCCGAGGCGGCGGCGGGGAGCGGCGGGAACGCGAAGGGCCCCCACCGGTCTCCCGGTGAGGGCCCTTCGAGGGTGGAGCTGAGGGGATTCGAACCCCTGACCCCCTCGTTGCGAACGAGGTGCGCTACCAGCTGCGCCACAGCCCCTTGCCGTCCCGCTCGTGCGCGGTGACGGAGAAGAGGTTACCAGCTGCCGGGGACCGCCCCCGACCACGGGTGTCGCACCGCGTTCAGCCGTTGACGACGCGCACGTGCTCGCGCAGGTCGATGACCTGGGTCGGCTCGTCGTCGACGGCGACCGCGGAGCGCTCCTGCTCGCGGTCGGCGGCGGCCGCGGGCGCCAGGTGGGGCGCCTTGTCCTTGAGCAGGTACGTCGGCAGCGGGACGGGCACCGGCTGCCAGCCCGGCGCCGGCGCGGCCGCCGGGGCCGGCGCGCTCGCGGCGGGCTGCTCGCGCGGCGCCGGGACCGGGACCCCGGCGTCCACCCCGGCGCGCGGCTCGGGGTGCAGCGCCACGGGCGGCAGGCCCGGGCGCACCGCCGGCAGCACCGCGGTGGCCTCACCGGCGCGCGCCGGGGCGGCGGTGCGTGCGGGGGCACCGGCCCCGTGCCGGCTCAGCGCCGCGACGACGAGCAGCAGCCCCGCGCTCGGCACCGCACCGCAGACCCAGGGGGCCAGGCCGGTGGCGACCAGCACCCAGCCCGCAGCGGTCAGCGCGACCGCCGTCGCCAGCAGGCGGCGGCGGCGGACGACGACCCGCGAGGGCCCGCCCGCGCGCGGCGCCGGGACGCTCGCCGCCGCCACCTGCACCGCCGCGCGCACCGGCGCCTGCACCGGCGGCAGGGCGGCGGGGGCCGGCCCCGCGGCCAGCACCGGGCGGCTGGAGGGTGCGCTCAGCGCCGCCGGCAGCGGTGCCGCCGCGCTCCCGGGCACCGCCGCCGGAGCGCGGCGGACGACGACGCGCATGGCCTGCGAGTCCCGGTCACCGGTGCGGGCCGACGCCGCCCGCCGGTGCTTGTGGATCGCCGCGGGCACCAGGTAGGCAGCCCACAGGACGATGATGACGATGAAGATCAGGCTGCTGGCGGGCACGTGGAAACGGTATTGGTCACCGGGCCCGGCGCGGCGGATCACCCGGGCGTGTCGCACCTCGGGCTCGCCGTGAACCGCGCGGTGTGCTGCTGCCGGCGCCTCAGCCGCGGCTGCGCGAGGTCCGGTAGCGCGCCAGCACGCCCTCGGGGACCTCCTCGGCCGTCAGCGCGAACGTCCGGTGGTCGCGCCAGGAGCCGTCGATGTGCAGGTAGCGCTCGCGCAGGCCCTCGTCGCGCATCCCGAGCTTGGCGGCCACCCGCAGCGAGGCGGAGTTCTCCGGCCGGATGTTCACCTCGACGCGGTGCAGCCGCAGCGTCCGGAAGCAGTGGTCGGCCACCAGCGCCAGCGCCACCGGGATCGTCCCGCGGCCGGCCACGCGCTGGTCGATCCAGTAGCCCACGTGCGCGGACCGCAGCGAGCCCCAGGTGATCCCGGAGACGGTGATCTGACCGACGAGCCTGCCGTCGAGCTCGACGACGAAGGGCAGCATGCGACCGGCGCGGGCCTCGCGGGTGAAGCCCCGCACCATCTGCGCGAACGTCGGCGCGGGCCCGGAACCCTCCGGGCTGGTCGCCTCCCAGGGCCGCAGCCACGAGGCGTTGGCGGCGCGCACCGCGCGCCAGGCCGTCCCGTCCCGCCGGCGCAGCGGCCGCAGCCGCACCGCCCCCTCCACCAGCTCCACCGGCCAGCCGCTGCTCACCGCCCACCTCCGCGGCGCGCGTGGTCCTCCCCGTGCAGCTGGCCGACGGCGTGCGCGAGGAAGCCCGCGAGCACGGCGACCCCGTCGCGCGCGGCTCCCGGCGAGCCCGGCAGGTTCACGACGAACGAGCGGCCGGCGACACCGGCCAGCCCGCGCGAGAGCACCGCCGTCGCCACGCCCTTGGCCACGCCCGCCGCGCGGATCGCCTCCGGCACGCCGGGGACCTCGTAGTCCAGGACGCGGCGGGTGCGCTCGGGGGTGAGGTCCAGCGGGCTCAGCCCGGTGCCGCCGTTGGTGACGACGACGTCGTAGCCGGCCTCGACGGCGTCGCGCAGCGCCTCCTCGACCGGGTCGCCGTCGGGCACCAGGAGCGGTCCGTCGACGGCGAACCCCAGCGAGCGCAGGCCCTCCACGACGATCGGCCCGGAGTCGTCGGAGTACACCCCCGCCGAGGCGCGGTTGGAGACCGTCACCACGAGCGCGGTGCCCGCAGAACCCTCAGCCATCGACGCTCCAGTCCCCCGAGCGGCCACCGCTCTTGGCGGTCACCCTCACACCGTCGAGCACGGTGCGCTTGTCGACGGCCTTGACCATGTCGACGAACGTCAGCGCCGCGACCACCACGCAGGTCAGCGCCTCCATCTCGATGCCCGTGCGGTCGGCGGTGCGCACGGCCGAGCGGATGTGCACCCCGTCCTCGACGACGTCGATGGCGACCTCCACGGCGTGCACGGCCACCGGGTGGGCCAGCGGCACCAGGTCGGGGGTGCGCTTGGCCGCCTGCAGGCCGGCGATGCGCGCCACGGCCAGCGCGTCGCCCTTGGGCAGCCCGCCCTCGGCGAGCAGCGCCAGGACCTGCGGCGAGCAGCGCACGTACCCCTCGGCGCGCGCCTCGCGCGCCGTCACGGGCTTGGCGGAGACGTCGACCACCCGCGCGTGGCCGGACTCGTCGAGGTGGGTCAGCCGCTCGCTCACCGCGCACCCCCCGCGGGCTGCTGCGGCAGCGGTCCCAGCAGCACGCACTCGACCTCGTCGCCCGGCTCGACCGCCGCGACGCCGACGGGCACGACGGCCAGGCAGGTGGCGCGGGCCAGCGCGGTCACCAGGTGCGAGCCGTGGCCGGAGACGGGCGCGACGTGCAGCCGCCCGTCCAGGCCGGGGGTGAAGGCCGCCCGCACGTACTGCTCCTTGGCCGGCGGCGAGCTCCAGCCGGCCGCCGCGACGCAGCGCACCCGGGGCCGCTGCGGATCGGGCCCGGCCGCGCCCAGCATCCGCCGCAGCGCGGGGCGCACGAACACCTCGAAGGAGACGAACGCGCTCACCGGGTTGCCCGGCAGGGTGAAGACGGGGACCCGCTGCTCGCCCAGCGTGCCGCAGCCCTGGGGCATCCCCGGCTGCACGGCCACCCGCTCGAAGCGCACCGCGTGCTGCCCGCGCGCGGACAGCACCTCCTTGACGGTGTCGTAGGCGCCCTCGCTGACGCCGCCGGAGGTGATGACGACGTCGGCGCGCACGAGCTGGTCGTCGAGGACGGCGGCCAGCTCCCGGGCGTCGTCGGCGACCACGCCCACCCGGTAGGCCAGCGCCCCGACGTCCTCGGCCGCGGCCGTCAGCAGGTAGCCGTTGGCGTCGTGCAGCTGCCCGTGGGCCAGCACCGTGCCCGGCTCGACGACCTCGCTGCCGGTGGAGACGACCACGACGCGCGGGCGCGGGCGCACCCGCACCCGCGCCCGGCCCAGCGCCGCCAGGACGCCCACGTGCCGCGGCTCCAGCCGGGTCCCCGCCTCCAGGACGAGCACGCCGGCGGCGACGTCCTCCCCCGCCCGGCGCACGTGCTGGCCGGGCACGGGCGCCCGGCGCACCTGCACGTGGCTCACGCCCCGGTCGGTCCACTCCACGGGCACGACGGCCTCGGCACCGGGCGGCACGGGGGCGCCGGTCATGATGCGCGCGGCGGTGCCGGCGGTCAGCCGCAGCGTCTCCGCGTGCCCGGCGGCGATGTCGGCCAGCACCGGCAGGCCCACCGGCGCCTGCTCGCTGGCACCCTCCACGTCGCGCACCCGCACCGCGTAGCCGTCCATGCCGGAGTTGTCGAACGCCGGCAGGGCGCGGGGGCTGACGACGTCCTCGGCCAGGACGCAGCCGAGGGCGTCGCGCAGCGCCAGGTCCAGCGGCGGCAGCGGGCGCACCAGGTCCAGGCACGCCCGCTGGTGCTGCGCGACGGTGGTGAGGGTGTCGGCTGTCACGTCCGGAAGGTTGTCACGCCGCGCTCAGCGCGGAGCGCCGGCACCCTCGGCGACGTAGCCGGCGAGCCACTCGCGCAGCTCGGGGCCGATGTCCTCGCGCTCGCTGGCCAGCCGCACGACGGCCTTGATGTAGTCGAGCTTGTCGCCGGTGTCGTAGCGGCGGCCGCTGAAGACGACGCCGTGCACGCCGTGCCCGGGCCCCTCGCCCTGGGCGAGCACCTGCAGCGCGTCGGTCAGCTGGATCTCCCCGCCCTTGCCCGGCGGGGTCTCGTGCAGCACGGCGAAGACGGCCGGGTCCAGCAGGTAGCGGCCGATGATCGCCAGGTTGCTGGGGGCCTCCTCGCGCTTGGGCTTCTCCACCAGGCCGGAGACCTTCACGACGCCCGCGACGTCGGTGGGCTCGGCGACCGCGCAGCCGTAGAGGTGGATCTGGTCCTCGGGGACCTCCATGAACGCCACGACGCTGCCGCCCAGGCGCTCGCGCACCTCGATCATCGTGTCGAGCAGCGGGTCGCGGGCGTCGACGATGTCGTCGCCGAGCAGGACGACGAACGGCTCGTCGCCCACGTGCTGCTCGGCGACCAGCACGGCGTGGCCCAGTCCCTTGGGGTCGCCCTGGCGCACGTAGTGCACCTGCGCGAGGTCGGTGGACTCCTGCACGCGGGCGAGCTTGGTCTTGTCGCCCTTGGCCTCCAGGCCGACCTCGAGCTCGACGTTGCGGTCGAAGTGGTCCTCCAGCGGCCGCTTGTTGCGCCCGGTGATCATCAGCACGTCGGTCAGGCCGGCGCGGACCGCCTCCTCGACGATGTACTGGATGGCCGGGGTGTCCACCACCGGCAGCATCTCCTTGGGCATGGCCTTCGTGGCGGGCAGGAACCGCGTGCCCTGCCCGGCGGCCGGGATGACGGCCTTGCGGACGGTGCGGCGCTCGTCGCGTTCGCTCATGGGGCGGGAGGCTACCGCCCGTCCGCACCCGTGCACCGCCCGCTGCCGCACTCGCCCGCACGAGGTCCCCGTCGCACGTGGACACCACCGGGCATGGCGCTGCGCGTAGCCGAGAGGCACACTCTGGGTGAGGAGATGTCCCGAGGACCCGTGGACGAGCTCCTCCCGGACCAGGAGCCGCCGTGGCCACCACCGCCGACACCACCGCCGACACCGCCCTCACCCTCAGCCCCGACGTGCTGGAGGTGCAGGCGCGCAAGGCGCGCCTGCGCCGCGACGTGCGCGCCGACCGCCGCACCCGCGACGCCCGGGCCGCCGCCGCCGTCGAGGCCGACCTCGCCCGCGTGCTGCTCGGCTGCCCGCTGCTGGCCGGGGCGGGCCGCATCGCCTGCTACTCCTCGCTGCCCGGGGAGCCGGGCACCGGCGCGCTGCTCGCCGAGCTGCACCGCCACGGCGTGCAGGTGCTGCTGCCGCACCGCACGGCCGACGACGACCTCGACTGGCACCGCGCCGGGGGTGCCGCCGGGGAGGGCGCCGGGGCGGAGGCGCTGCTCGGCCCGGAGGCCGTCGCGGCCGTCGACCTCGTCGTCGTGCCGGCGCTGGCGGTGGACACGGCCGGGCGCCGGCTGGGCCAGGGCGGCGGCAGCTACGACCGCGCCCTGCGGCGGGTCCCGGCGCGGGTGCCCGTCCTCGCGGTCGTCCACGACGAGGAGCTGCTCGACGCGGCGATCACCCCGCTGCCCTCGCTGCCGCACGACCGGCTCGTGCACGCCGTGGTGACGCCGACGCGCTGGCTCTGGCTCGCCGCCTGAGCCCGTCCCGGGCCGCCGCGACGGCGCGGCTCGGTACGGTGGCCCATGACCCTGGAGGAGTTCAGCCGCGTCCTGCTGCTCTCCTGCGGGGTCCTGCTGGTGGCCGTCCTGGCCGTGCGGCTGTCCGCGCGCAGCGGTCTGCCGTCCCTGCTGCTGTACCTGGCCCTCGGCCTGGTCCTCGGCGAGGACGGCTTCGGCATCCCCTTCGCCGACGCCGAGGTGGCCCAGGTCCTCGGCTACGGCGCCCTGGTCCTCATCCTCGCCGAGGGCGGGCTGACGACGCGCTGGTCCAGCGTGCGGGCCGTGCTGGGCCCGGCGGCCGTGCTGGCGACGCTGGGGACCGCGGTCTCCACCGCCGTCGTCGGCGCGGGTGCGCACCTGCTGCTGGGCACCGACTGGCCGGTCTCGCTGCTCATCGGCGCCGTCGTCTCCTCCACCGACGCCGCGGCGGTCTTCTCCGTGCTGCGCTCGGTGCCGCTGCCCGCCCGGCTGTCCGGCCTGCTGGAGGCGGAGTCCGGGCTCAACGACGCGCCCGTGGTCATCGCGGTCGTCGCCCTCACCGGGATCGCCACCGGCCACGGCGGGCACGCCTGGTGGTCCCTGCCCGTCGAGGCCGTCGTCGAGCTGGGCGTCGGCACCCTGGTGGGCCTGGGGATCGGGGCGCTGGGCACCTTCGCGCTGCGGCGCGCGGCGCTGCCGAGCTCGGGGCTGTACCCGATCGCGGTCCTGGCGCTGGCCGTCGGCGCCTTCGCCGTGGCGGACGTGCTGCACGGGTCGGGCTTCCTGGCCACGTACCTGTGCGGTCTCGTGCTCGGCAACGCCCGGCTGCCGCACCGGCACGCGACGCGGGGGTTCGCGGAGGCCTCCGGCTGGCTGGCCCAGATCGGGTTGTTCGTCATGCTCGGGCTGCTGGCGACGCCCTCGCGGCTGCCGGGTGCGCTGGTCGACGCGCTGCTCGTCGGCCTCGTGCTCACGGTGCTGGCGCGCCCGGCCTCGGTGGTGGCCAGCCTGCTGCCCTTCCGGGTGCGCGGCCCCGACCTGGTGTTCCTGTCGTGGGCGGGGCTGCGGGGCGCGGTGCCGGTGGTGCTCGCGACGGTCCCCCTGGTGGCGGGGACCGCCGGCGGGCAGCGGCTGTTCGACCTCGTGCTCGTGCTCGTCGTCGTCTTCACCCTCGTGCAGGCGCCCACGCTCGGCCCGCTGGCCCGCCGGCTGGGGCTGGCCCCGGCGGCTCCCACCGAGGAGCTCGACGTCGAGGTCTCGCCGCTGGGGACGCTGTCGGCGGACGTGGTGCAGGTGCGCGTGGGGCCCGCCTCCCGCCTGCACGGCGTCGAGGTGTTCGAGCTGCGGCTGCCGGCGGGGGCCAACGTCACGCTGGTGGCCCGGGACGGGGCGACCTTCGTGCCGCAGCCGCGCACGGTGCTGCGCCGCGGGGACGACGTGCTCGTCGTCACGGCCGCCGGCGAGCGGGAGCGGGTGGAGGCGCGGCTGCTGGCGGTCAGCCGGTACGGCAAGCTCGCCGACTGGCGCACGAGTGACAACTCTGAGTAAAACACCAGTTACTTTGTGTCCGTGCGCGTGCTGCGAACCCTCCTCGCGGGCGTCGTCCCGCTGCTCCTGGCCCCCCTGCTGCAGGCCCCCGGCGCCCTCGCCCAGGCGCCCGCCGCCCTCGTCGAGGAGGCGCCCGGCACGCTGGAGGTCACCGCCTCCCAGGAGGTCGTGGCCCCCGGCCTCGTCCTGGAGCGCCGGGCCACGCTCGACGCCGCCGGCCCCGTGCGCAGCCAGCTGCTGCGGCTGGCCCCCGGGTCCACCACCCGCCCCGCGCTGCTGCAGCAGGACCTCTCCTCCCCCCGCACCCCGGCCGAGCTGGCCACCGCCGCCGGCGCGGTGGCCGCCGTCAACGGCGACTTCTTCGACATCGACCGCACCGGCACCCCCGACGGCCCCGTCGTCGTCGGCGGCACGCCGCTGAAGGCGGACGCGGCGGTGCAGTCGGCCGTCGCGATCGCCCCCTCCGGCACCGGCTGGAGCGGGCGCGTCGGCGCGGTGCAGCTGCAGGGCGCGGTCACCGTCGGCGCCCGCACCCTGCCGCTGGCCGCGCTCAACACCCGCACCGTCGCCCCCGACGCCGTCGCGCTGTTCTCCCCGGCCTGGGGCGACGGGAACCGCGCGCTCACCGCGGGCGCGGGGATCGAGCTGGAGGTCCGCGGCGGGCGCGTCAGCGCCGTCCGCGCCCCCGGCGCCACCCCCGTGCCGGCCGACGGCTTCGTGCTCGTCGCCACCGGCAGCGCCGCCGCCGCCCTCGCCGGCACCGCGCCCGGCACGAGCGCGGTCGCGGACACCCGGGTGCGCGACGAGGCGCTGGCGGGCGGGTCCGGCGCCCCGGGCGGCTTCGCGGTCGGCGCCCGGCTGGAGCTGGTGCGCGACGGCAGGATCGCACCCATCGACACCGCCGACCCCACGTGGGCGGCGCTGCGGGCGCGCACCGCGATCGGCTGGACCGCCTCCGGGGAGCTGCTGCTGCTCACCGTCGACGGCGGCACCGCGGCCTCCCGGGGCGTCACGGCCACCGAGACGGCGCAGCGGATGCTCCAGGCCGGTGCCGTCGGCGCGGTGATGCTGGACGGCGGCGGCTCGGCGCAGATGGTCGCCCGCGCCCCCGGCGACGCCGGCGTCCGCGAGGTCGGCGCACCCTCCGACGGCGCCGCGCGCCCCGTCGCGCACGCGATCGGCCTGGTGACCGCGCCCGGCACCGGGCAGGCGGGCCTCGTGCTGCGCACCCCCTCCCCGCGCGTCTTCCCCGGTCTGCACCGCGGCGTCGAGGCCGTGGTCACCGACTCCGCGGGCGCACCGGTCCCGTCCGCGGCGCCGCTGCAGGTCACCGCCGCGGCCCCCGACGTCGCCGCCGTCACCGCCACCGGCACGCGGGCCGTGCTGAGCGGCCTGCGCCCGGGCACCACCACGCTCACCGCCCGCGCCGGCACGGCCACCGCCACGCTCGACGTCGAGGTCCTCGCCCCGCTGGCCCGCCTGGAGCTGGAGCGGCCCGTGGCCCTGCCCGCCGCGGGCGCCAGCACCGACGTGCAGGTGCTCGGACGCGACGCGGAGGGCCGCAGCGCCCCGGTCGACGCGGCCGAGGTGGCCGTCGACGCCGACCCCGCGCTGGTGCAGGCCGGCGCCCTGCCCGACGGGCGGCTGCGGCTGACCGCGCGCGCCGGCGGGCCGGCGGCGACGGCGGTGCGGCTGCAGGCGGCCGGCGTCAGCACCACCGCGGGCGTGGCGCTCGGCCTGCTGCCCCGCACCCTGGACCGCCTCGACGACCCGGGCCGCTGGAGCGCGAGCGCCACCCGCGCCACCGCCGGCGTGAGCAGGGTCGCCGTCGACGACCTGCCCGGCGCGGGCGCGGCCCTGCGGCTGGCGTACGACTTCCGCGGCCAGGCCCCCGGCACCGGCGTCGCCGCCCTCGTGCCGTCCGCGCCCGTGCCGCTGCCCGCGGGCAGCCGCGAGCTGGGGCTGTGGGTGCGCGGCGACGGCGGCGGCGGGTGGCTGCGGGGGACGCTGCGCGTCGACGGCGCCGGCCGGCCGCTCACCTTCGCGGCCCGCGTCGGCGCCGGCGGCTGGCAGCGGCTGGCCGTGCCCGTGCCCGAGGGGGCCCGCGAGCTCGCCCTGGAGCGCGTCTACCTGGCGCAGACCGACCCGGCGGCGCGCGCGGCGGGAGCCCTCGACCTCGCGCTGCTGCAGGCCGGGGTGCCGCCGGAGGCGCCCGGCGGGCCCGACGCCGTGCGCGACGCCGCGCTGGGACCCGCCGCGCCCACCGGCCCGCGCACCTCCCGCACGGCGGTCGTGGCCGGCACCCGCGTCCAGGCCTCCGACCCCTCCTCGGAGGCGGCCCTGGTGGCGGCGCTGCGCCGGGCGGTCGCGGCCGGCGCGCAGCAGGTGGTGCTGACCGGCGACGTCGCGGGCGCCGGGGCGGCCGACGTCGCGGCGGTGCAGGCCGTCCTGGCGCGCGAGCTGCCGGCCGGCGCGGCCTGGAGCTGGCCGTCGGGCACCGGTGCGGTGGGCGAGCGCCGCGACCTGGCGGGCACCCGCTGGCTGGTGCGGGGCGCCGGGGGCGCCGGGGGCGTCGCCGGGCTGGCGTGGCTGCGCGACCAGCTGCGCACGGCCGCCGCGGACCCGGCCGTCACCGGTGTGGTCGTGGTGGCGGGGGCGCAGGCGCCCACCGCCGAGGAGGCGGCGCTGGTGCGGGGGTGGACGGGCGCGCTGCGCGCGGGCGGGAAGCGGGTGGCCGTGCTCTCGCCGGCCGCCGCGACCGGTGCCGTGCGCGAGGAGGAGGTGCTGCGGGTGGGCGTGGGCCCGGCCCGCAGCGCGGTGACGTCCGCGGGCTCGTGGGCGCTGGTGTCGGCGGCGGCCGACGCCGCCAGCCCGCCGCCGGTGGCGCGCGGCCTGCCGGCCGGCACCGACGACGGCTGGCTGCGGGTGCAGGAGGCCACCACGGGCCCGGTCGTCCTCCCCCGGCCGCGGACCGCGCGCTGAGGGCGGCGCGGGCGCCCGGACCCGAGTACCCTTGGCACTCGAACACCCTGAGTGCCAATCGGGGTCCGGTACCCACGGAGACGACGTGCCCACCTACGCCTACGCCTGCCAGTCGTGCGGACACTCCTTCGAGATCCGCCAGTCGTTCAGCGACGACGCCCTGACGGTGTGCCCCGAGTGCTCGGGGCAGCTGCGCAAGCTGTTCAACAACGTCGGCATCGTCTTCAAGGGGTCGGGCTTCTACCGCAACGACTCCCGCAGCTCCGCGGGAGCGTCCTCGGGCGGCTCGGCCTCCTCGGACTCCTCGGGCGGCTCGCCCTCCTCGACCTCGTCCGGCTCCTCCGGCGGTTCGGCGGGCACCTCCTCGTCCTCCACCTCCACGTCCGGTTCCTCCGGCTCCGGCGGCAGCTCCTCGAGCGGCTCGTCCGCCGCCTGAGCACCGCGGTCCCCCCCGCCGCGAGGGGGCCCGCCCCGTCCACAGCCGCGCTCCGGCGGGGACGGCGCAGCGCCCGTCGTCCCTAGCGTGCGGCCATGGCCCTCGCCCTCCCCGCCGACCGCACCCGCTCCGGACCGGGTCCGGCTGCCCGCCGCCGGCGGCGGCTGGCCCGCCGCTGGCTGACGGCCGGGCTCGTCGCCGGCGCGGGGGCGGTCGCGGTGGGCGCGCTGGCCCCGCCCCGGCCGGCGACCCGCCTCGTGCTCGTCGCCGACCGGGACCTGCCGGCGGGTGCGGTGCTCGCCCCCGGGGACGTGCGCGAGGTGCGCTGGGCGGCCGAGACCGTCCCGGTCGGCGTGCTGGGCGGCGACGACCTGCCCGGCCCGGTCCTGGCCACGCCGATGCGGCGCGGTGAGCTGCTGACGCGGACCCGCACCCGGGGCGCCGACCTGCTGGCGGGTCAGCCGGCGGGCACGCTCGCCGCCACCGTCGACGTCGGCGACACCGCCGTGCTGGCCAGCCTGGCCCCGGGCGCCCACGTCGACGTGCTGGCCCGCACCGAGGACCCGGTCACCGGCCGCGCGGCCGGTGCCGAGCGCGTGGCCACGGACGTCGTGGTCCTCAGCGTCCCCGCCGCCGGCGCGACGGCCGGCCTGCTGGCCGGCCCGGGCGCGGGCCCGGCGACGAGCGTGCTGGTGGCCGTCGACGCGCCCGCAGCGGCCCGCCTGGCGGCCAGCGCGGGCCGCACCGTCGTCGCGCTCCACGCGCGGTGAGCGCCCGCTCAGCCCTCCAGGGGCAGCGGCGCGCGGGCGGCCGGCGGCACGGGAGCGCCGCCGGCCGCCGGCTCCTCGCCGCGCAACCGGCGCAGCAGCCGCTGGGCGCTGACGGGCGCGCCGACGTGCGTGCCCTGGGCGACGTGGCAGCCCAGCGCGGCGAGGACCTGCTGGGTGCGGGCGTCCTCCACCCCCTCGGCGACGACGCGCAGGCCCAGGTCCCGGCCCATCTGCACGGTCGAGCGCACGATGACGCCGCGGGCCCGGTCGGTCGTCATGCCGGTGACGAAGCTGCGGTCGATCTTCAGCTCGTCGACCTCGAGGTCGGTGAGGTAGGTCAGCGAGCACTGCCCGGTGCCGAAGTCGTCGACGGCGACGGCGCAGCCGAGCGCCCGCAGCCGGCGCACGACCGCCCCCGCCCGCCGGGGGTCGGAGACGATCCCCGTCTCGGTCACCTCGAGGACCAGCGCCGAGGCGTGCACGCCGTGGCGCTGCAGCACCTGCTCCACGAGGGAGGGCAGCTCGGCGTCGGTGAGCAGCCGCGCGGACAGGTTGACCGACAGGGTCGGCCGGAAGCCCTCCGCGCGCCAGCGCGCGAGGTCGCCCACCGCCACGTCCAGCACCAGCGAGGTGATGCGCCCGACGAGACCGGACTGCTCGGCGAGCGGGATGAAGCGGTCGGGAGCCACGGCGCCGAGGTCGGGGTGGTGCCAGCGCACCAGCGCCTCCACGCCCACGAGGCGGCTGGTGGCCGGGTCGACCTGCGGCTGGTACTGCACAAACAGCTCGCCGCGGTCCACGGCCCGGCCGAGGTCGCCGAGCAGCCGCAGCCGCTCGACGCTGTGCACCTCCCGCCGCCCGGCGTAGGTGCAGGCCCGGCCGCGGACCTCCTTGGCCTGGTAGAGGGCGACGTCGGCGCTCTGCAGCAGCGCGGACGCGGTGCTGCCGTGCTCGGGTGCCAGGGCCACGCCGATGCTGGCCGGCAGCAGGACCTGCAGGTCGCCGACGCGCAGCGGCCGGGACATCTCGCCCACCACCGCGGCGGCGAGCGCCTCGGCGCGGGTGCCGTCGGCCACCAGCAGGGCGAACTCGTCGCCGCCCAGGCGGGCGACGACGGCGTCCCGCGGCGCCCGCACGAGCAGCCGCTCGGCGACCTCGCGCAGCAGGGCGTCCCCCACGGGGTGGCCCAGGGTGTCGTTGACGTCCTTGAAGTGGTCGAGGTCCACGACGAGCAGGCCGGGCCCGGCTCCGGGCCGTCCCGTCGGGCGCAGCGCGCGGGCGGTGGCCCGCAGCAGCGCCCCGCGGTTGGGCAGCCCGGTGAGGTCGTCGACCAGGGCGCGCCGCTCGTGGTGGCGGGCCAGCGCACCGTTGACGACGAGCACGCCCAGCGGCACGCAGACGAGCAGGAGCAGGGAGGCGCCGCCCTCGGCGCTGACGGCGACGACGGGCGCCGAGGCGACGACCGCGAGGGTCAGCAGCGGACCGGACGCGGTGCCCGCGCGCAGCCGGCGGCGGTGCGGGCCCTGGCCGACGACCCGGCGCGCGGCGGCCCGGGCGAGCGTCTCGGCCAGCAGGCCGGCGGCACCGGCCAGCAGCACGGCGGGCCACTGCTGCGGTGCGTCCAGGGCCGGGACGGCGCTCAGCGGGGTGCCGAGCACCTCGTCCAGCACGAGGCGGCAGACGAGGACGCCGGTGACGGCCGTGGCGGTGCGCACGAGCAGCGCCGGGACCGGTGCGCCGCGACGCACGTCGCGCACGAGCGAGGGCACCGCGCGCACGAGCAGCGCCAGCGACAGCGGCCCGAGGGCCGTGAGGGCGACGAGGAAGCCCCAGGCCACGGGCAGCAGGTCACCGCGGGTGCCGGGGCGCACACCCGCCGGGCGGCACTCGGCGGCCACGACGACGACGGCCAGCAGCAGGGCGAAGGCCGAGGTGCGCCACGGAGCCCCGGCGGAGGCCCCGAGGACGGTCGCGAGGACGAGGACGGCGGCGGCGGCGACGGTGAGGACGGCGGTCAGGGGTGCCGTGCGCGCTCCGGGTGCGCGGGGTGCCGGGACGGGCGCGGCCACGGGGGCGGGGACGGTGGCCGTGACGTGGTGCATCCTCCGCCTTCCGCCGTGGTCGAGCCGGTCCGCGGGTGTCCCCCGGACGGGGGACACCCGTCGAGGTTCCGCGCCCATGATGGGGGCCCGCGCGGCCCTGGCAGAAGGCCTGCCGCCGGTCGAATCCGCACATTCGACCGAGAGTGACGCAGCGGCAGCGTTGGGTGGGCGCGTTGTCTCGCAACGCGGTCAGCCGCTCACCGTCCGTCGTGGTCAGTCCCAGTGCGGCGGGCGCTGGGACAGGTACCAGTCGTCGTCGTGGCCGGACGACGGCCGCTCCCCCCAGCCCTCGTCGTGATCGTCCGCGGAGCGCTCGTCCTCCAGCGGGACCTCCCGGTCCCCGTCGCCGCCGCGATCGGGCCCGTGCTCCGCCGGGACGCTCACGAGGCCTCCCGCTCGCGCACCCCGCCGGGCTCCCCCGTCACCGGGGCGCTCCCGGCGGTCAGGCCGGCGACGGCCTGCTCCGGCTCGGCCGGGGCCTCCTCGAGCGAGGCCACGTCGACCACCCACGGCAGGTCGTGACCGGTCTCGACCAGGACCTCCCGCCACAGCGCCGCGATCCGGCCGGCCTCGGCCGCCGCGTCCGCGTGGACGTCGGCCTCCAGCACCTGCACGTACCGCCAGCCGCGGCGCTCGACGCGGGTGGGCCCGTCGACCTCGCGGTCGAGCACCTCCGCCGCCGCCCACGCCGGGTCGTCGACGTGCACGGCCAGCGCCGGGCCGGTGCCGACCCGCGAGCGCGCGTCGCGCACGACGAGCGGCAGGACGCGCGAGGTGCCCACCTCCAGCTCCACCGGCAGGCCCGCGTCCGCGCACGCCGCGGCCAGGCGGCGCACCAGCGGCGAGCGCCCGCGGCCCGCGCCGGCCTCCTGCGGCCGCTCCCAGGCGAGGGCGAGCTGCACGAGCAGCCGCCGCCCCTCGGCGACGTCGCCGGCCCCCTCCCCGGTGCCCGTGCCGGCGCCCGTGCCGGTGCCCGCCCCGGTGGCCGTGCCGGCCGGGGAGGTCCAGCCGGAGTCGTCGAGCAGCAGCGTCGTGCGCAGCCGGGAGCGGGTCAGCGCCATCCACACCTGCGCCACACCGGCACGGGCGCTGCCCGCGGCGCCCAGGCCGGGGCCGTTGAGGACGGCGTCGGCCAGGACCAGCACGTGGTCGCGGCGCTCCCCCGTCCAGCGGCCCGCGGCCGCGACCAGCAGCGGTTCGCGGCCGACGGCCAGCGGCAGGTCCGCGGCGAGCGCGCGGCGGCGCACGGCGTCCGCCAGCAGCTCCGCGCCGGCGGCGTCGGGGACGACGACGCCCAGCGACTCCTCGGGGTGGCGGCGCAGCGCGGTGAGGGCGGCGTCGACGGCGAGGTCCACGAGGGCGTCGGGGCCGCGGCGCGCGCCCGGGGGCCGGCTGGAGGTGCGCACCACGCGGCGGCCGTCGCGGCCCGGGCCGGGCAGCGAGTCCTCGGGCGCCGCGCGCAGCACCTGCGGCACGCCGGCCAGCAGCCCGTCGTCGAGCAGGGCGTGCTGGCGGTCCAGCCGCAGCGTCGGCAGCACGCCCTCGGTGTCGGCGAACAGGCTGCCGGCGGCGTCCGCCGGCACCTCCTCGCGCTCGCGGGCGGTGTGCAGGTCGACGGGCCCCGGCAGCGCCGGGTCGCCCACGACGAGCACCTGGCGGGCGCGCGAGAGCGCGGGCAGCGCGGTCGCGGTGGCGGTGGCCTGCGCGCCGAGGACGACGACGAGGTCGGCCTCCTGCAGGCGGTCGGCCAGCGCGGCCACCCCCGCCGCGGAGACCGCGGTCACCGGCAGCAGCGCCGCGGGGTCCTCGTGCTCGCCGGCGCGGGCGTCGACGGCGTCGCGCACCGCGCGGGCCTGCCGGGCGTGGGCGGCGGCGACGGCCAGCTGCAGCTCGTGGCGCGCGCGCCGCAGCGCACCCGCGTCGGCCGCTCCCACGTGCGGGTCGGCCAGCGCGGTGGTGTCCAGCACCCCGGCCCACCAGGCGGCCTGGACCTCCGCGGGCAGGTCCAGGCTGCCGGGTCCGCTCCAGCGCACCTGCAGCTCCTCGAGCAGCGGCCCCCAGCCGACGGCGGTCAGCTCGTCCAGGAGCACGGTGCGCCGGGGCAGGCTCTCCAGAGCGGCGGCGTCGGCGGCCAGGGAGCGCAGCAGGGTGGTCAGCTCCGGCAGCTGCACCTCCAGCGGCGAGGAGGCGCCCAGCTCGGTCCAGGTGCGCGCCGGCAGGACCTCGGCCAGGGCGAGCAGCTCGTGGCGCAGCGCGCTGACCTCGGCGACGAGGGCGTCCAGGTCGGCGGGGGCGGCGGGGGCGGCCTCGCGCACGGCGACGCGCTGCCAGGTCAGCCGCTGCGCGCGGGCCTGCTGCAGCCAGTCGTGCAGGGTCGCGGAGTCGGCGACCTCGACGTCCGGGCGCACCAGGGCGCGCGCCTGCCGGCGCAGCCGCCAGCGGGCCAGCAGCCCCAGCCGGACGTCGCGGTCCTTGCGCCACTGCGGGCTGGCGGTGGCCGCCGCGACGTCGCCGAGGGACTGGGTGAACACCTCGGGGCCGAAGCGGGCCGTCGTGGCCCGCACGCCCTCCAGCAGCTCGGTGCGGGCCTGCGCCTCGGCCACGGAGGAGGCCCCGCGCAGGCCGGCCGCGTCGCACGTGGTGGCCAGCAGCGCCCGCACGGCCGGCAGCTGCTCGCCGACGAGGCGCTGCACGCGCCGCAGCGCCTGCTCGGCCGCCTCCGGGCTGCGCAGCTGCGCACCGGCCCAGGGGGTGCTCGCCGGGCTGACGTCGAAGGCGCCGAGGTCGACGGCCTCCACGAGCGCGCGCGCCCAGCGCTCGACGTCGGCGCGCGAGCAGCGCTCCAGGGCCTCCCCGCGCAACCGGCGCGACGTCGTCGGCGGCAGCGGCCGCTCGGCGAGGGCCGCGAGCGCCTGCACCGCCTCGTGGGCGCTGACGCCCCAGGGCTGGCGGGGGCGGTGGAAGGCGAGCGCGTGCTCCTCCAGCAGCCGCGCGGGACCCGCCAGGTCCGGCGCGCCGGGGGCGCCGCGCTCGGCGCAGGCCCGGGTGCGGGCCTCCCGGTGGGCCGCGGCCAGCTGCGCGGCCGCGTCGGCGTCCACCGCCGCGGGGTCGAGGTCGGCGACCAGGTGCAGCAGGAGCCGGCCGAAGCCGTGGTCGCGCAGCCGCTCGTCGACCGCGCGCCGGTCGGCGGCGGAGTCGGCCACGAGCAGCACGCGGCGGCCCGCGGCGGCCGCGTCGGCGACGACGGCGGCGGCCACCTGCGTGGCCCCGGTGCCGGTGGGGGCGTGCAGGCGCAGGTCGGCGCCGCCGCGCACGTGCTCCAGCGCCCGCCGCTGGGAGGGGTCCAGGGCCAGGCCGCAGGGCGCGTCCGGGGCCGGCGCCCGCCCGGTCGGCGGTGCCGGGGCCTGCACGGGCGTGCCGGCGGCGAGCGCGCGCACCACGCGGTGCTCGCGCACGAGCGCTCCGCGCCGGCGCAGGTCCTCCAGCAGGTCGGCGCCGGGGTCGGCGAAGGTGGCCAGCAGCAGCCGGCGCTCCACCCGCACGCCACCGGCGCCGGCCAGCTGGCGGCGCAGCTCGTCGAGGGCGGGCGCGGGGTCGAAGCCCCAGTGCGCGCCGACGGCGGCGACGACGCGGCGGGCGTCCAGGTCGACGCCGAGCTCGGCGCGGGCGGTGCGCACGAGCACGGGGTTGACGATGACCTCGGCCGCCAGCTGGACGACGAAGTCGTCCAGGGCCTCCGTCGTGGGCGTCACGGTGCAGCGGCGCAGCAGGACGGGGGTGCGCCGCGGTGTGCGCGGGGGGACCTGGGCGGCGGCGGCCGGCGTGGACCAGCCGGCGGTGCCGACGGCGACCGCGGGCGAGCGGGTGCCGCGCTGGGCCAGCAGCACCCCGGCGAGCCGGTGGGTGGCGCGCACGCGGCGGCGGGCCTCGGCGAAGGCACCGGACTCGCGCACGAGGCTGGACAGGGGGGTGGGGCCGCCGGCGAGCAGCTGCGCGAGGCCGGAGGGGTGCGCCGTCGTGAGGTCCAGGACCGCGTCGGTCCCCACCGGGCAGTCCAGCAGGGCGGACGTCCCGCCGAGGCGCTCCGCCTCCGCCCACCAGCGCCGACGCGTCGTGTCCGGCCCGGCTGCGGGAGAAGACGTCACGGAGCAACAGTAGGCGTCCCGGCGAGCGGTTCGGCTCAGGCGAGGGGTCCCTGCGCGCCGTCGCGCGCGAGCGGCGGGCCGGGAGCGGCCGAGGAGGTGGCCCGCGCCAGCGCCACCAGCGTCACGTCGTCGCGGGCGCGCCCGCCGCTGAAGCTGCGGGCCACCTCCAGGGCCTCGTCGACGAGCGCCTGGGGCGTCAGCTCGGGCAGGCGCCCCAGCGCGGCGAGCACCCCGGAGATGCCCAGCTCGTCGGTGCTGCCGGTGGGGCGGGCCTCGGTGAGGCCGTCGGTGTAGACCACGAGCACCGAGCCCGGCGCCATCGAGGCCGTGCGGGTGCGCCAGGTGCCCGGCACGTCCAGGTGCAGCCACGACAGCAGCGGTCCGGTCGGCTCCAGCTCGGTGACCACGCGCACCCCCTCGCCGTCGGGGCGCAGCACGACGGGCGCGGGGTGGCCGGCGTTGGCGTAGGTGACGGTCCCGGAGTCGGGGTCCACGACGACGACGACGCAGCTGGCGAAGCGCTCCGCCTCGTCGGAGAAGACGCGGGCCGCCATCGCCAGCGCCAGGTCCGGTTCGGGCGCCAGGTGCAGCGCCGCCTCCAGCAGCCGCTTGAGCTGGATGGCGACGATCCCGGCGCGGGCGCCGTGGCCGGAGACGTCGGCGACGACGACGGCGAAGCGGCCGTCGCGCAGCGGCAGCACGTCGTACCAGTCCCCCGCCAGCAGCCCCTCCGCCGGGCGCAGCGCGGCGGCCGCGGACCAGCCGGGCACGACGGGCAGGTCGTGGGCGGCGAGCTGGTCGCGCACCTCCGCCACGAGCGGCTGGCCCTGCTGCAGCGCCTCGCGGGCGGAGACGGCGTCGGCGAGCTCGTCGAGGATGCGCCGCCGCATCGCCTCGGCGGCGGCGGCCACGGCGGCCAGCTCCGGCGGGCCGGGCAGTCCGACGGGGGTCTGCAGGTCGCCGCCGCCCACCCGCAGCAGCTGCTCGGAGAGGCTGTCGAGGGGGTGGACGACCCAGCGGCGCACGAGGTAGAGGACGGTGGGCACGAGCAGCAGGGCGACGGCGGCGACGCCGAGCTGGACGAGCTGCGCGCGCTCGCTCTCGTCCCTGGCCTGCTGCAGCGCCGCGTCGCGCTCGGTCCGCAACGTGCCCAGGAGCGCCTCGATCCGGTCGTAGACGACCGTGAAGCGGCGGGAGGTGGGGGCGTCGAGGATCGAGCGGTTGAGGCCGTCCGCGTCGGCGGTGGCCTTGTACCCGCCCTGCTCGTCGACGGCGGCGCGCCACTCGTCGACGGCGACGAGGATCCTGCCCAGCTGCTCCTCCTGCGGGTCGCTGAGCGCCTGCTCGGCCTGCGCCCGCACCTGCTCCGCACGCTGCTCGGAGCGCCGGATGAGCTCCTCCCGCCGCTGCTCGGTCTGCTGCAGGCGCCGGGCGTCGCTGGCGGTGATGTACCGCCACTGGATGGCCTGGACCTCGACGAGGTCGCCCTGGTACTCCTGCAGCGTCGCCGTGAACTCCTCCGCGGCGTCCTGGTGGTCCTCGTCCTCGCCCGTGGAGCGCACCATGTTCACGAGCAGCACGACGGTGAGCGCGAGGACGACGAGCAGGAACGTCAGGCCGACGACGGACACCCGCCGCTGCAGCGAGGTGCGGAGCATGAGGCGGTGCCACGCCTGCGCCACGGCGCCCAGCTGCCCCACCCCCTCGCTCCGGTCACCGGCCCGTCCCGGTGACGGGTGGGAGACACCATGTCATCCCCCGCACCCGTCGCGTCACCCTCGGCAGCCGGACGGGTGCGTGTCTCACCGGGCGCGCTCGCCGCCCAGGCGGTAGACGTTGACGCGTGATCGACGCCCGCACCTGGCCGGACCAGCTCGTCCTCGTCCGCCACGGGCAGTCGACGGGCAACGTCGCCGACGCCCGGGCCCGGGCCGAGCACGCCGAGCTCGTCGACGTGGGCGAGCGCGACGCCGACGTGCCGCTGTCCGCGCTCGGGCGCGAGCAGGCCCGCGCGGTGGGCCGGTGGCTGGCCGGCGACCCGCAGGCCCCGGCCGCGCCGCAGGTGGTGGTCAGCTCCCCGTACGAGCGGGCGCTGCGCACGGCGGAGGCGATCCTGGAGCAGGCCCGCGCGCAGGGGCGCGAGGTCGCCGAGGTGCGCACCGACGAGCGGCTGCGCGAGCGCGACCTGGGCTGGTGGGACGGGCTGACGGGGCTCGGGGTGCGCGCGCGCTTCCCCGAGGAGGCCCGGCGGCGGCGCGCGCTGGGCAAGTTCTACTACCGCCCGCCGGGCGGGGAGAGCTGGTGCGACGTGGCCCTGCGGGTGCGCAGCCTGCTGGCCTCGCTGCGCGAGGAGCACGCCGGCGAGCGGGTGCTGCTGGTCTCCCACCAGGCGGTGATCATGAACTTCCGGCTGGTGCTGGAGGGGCTGGACGAGGCGACGCTGCTGGGCCTGGACGCCACGCAGCCGCTGGCGAACTGCTCGGTGACCTCCTACGTCCGCGGCCGGGCCGGCCTGCGGCTGCAGCTGGCCGGGGACACCACGGCCACCCGCGAGGTGCGGGTGACCGACGACGACGTCGACGACGAGCCGGACGCACCGGCCGGGCGAGGAGCACCGTGAGCGGCACCGGCGGGACCAGGGACGCGGCAGAGCGGGCGGTCACGGTGACCTCCTCGGTGCTGCGGCGGTGGCCGCTGCCCCCGCCGGGCACGGGCAAGGAGGCGCGCGGGCGCACGCTCGTGGTGGGCGGCAGCACCCGCACGCCGGGGGCGGTGCTGCTGGCGGCGGAGTCCGCGCTGCGCAGCGGGGCGGGCAAGCTGCAGGTGGCGACGACCGCGACGACGGCGGCGCCGCTGGCGGTGGCGCTGCCGGAGGCGCTGGTGCTGCCGCTGGCGGAGACGGCCGGCGGCGGGATCGACGCGGGCTGCGGCCGGCGCGGCGGGGAGCTGGCGGAGCTGGTCGAGCAGGCGCACGCGGTGCTGCTGGGCGTGGGGGCGGTCGGCGAGCCCGACGTGCGCGGCCTGCTGGAGGACCTGGTGCCGCAGGTGAGCACGGTCGCGGTGCTGGACGCGCTGGGACTGGCGCCGGTGACCGCCGACGTGACGTTCCTGCACCACCTGCAGGGCCGGGCGGTGCTGACGCCCAACCTCACCGAGCTGGCGATCGTGCTGGACGCGGACCCCGAGGAGATCGCCGCCGACGTGCCGGCGGCCGCGCTGGAGCTGGCCGCGCGCAGCCGCACCGCGGTCGCCGCCGGTGGCGGGGAGTCGTGGATCGCCGCCCCGGACGGGCGGCTGTGGCACGACGCGACGGGCGGCGCGGGTCTGGGGGTGTCCGGCTCCGGCGACGTGCTGGCGGGCATCGTCACCGGGCTGTGCGCGCGGGGCGCCGACCCGGTGCAGGCGGCCGTGTGGGGGACGCACCTGCACGGGCGCGCGGGCGACCGGCTGGCCAGCTCGGTGGGCCGGTTGGGCTTCCTGGCCCGCGAGCTGCCGCCCCAGGTGCCCCGGGTGCTGGCCGAGATCGAGGTCTGAGGCCTCCGGGCCCTCGGCCCGCGGGACCTCGACCTGCGCAGCTCAGCTCAGCAGCGCGGCGGCGGTGGGCGCGAGGTCGTCCATGGGGATGTCCAGCTGCCAGGTGGTGGAGGAGCGGTCGACGCAGTCGGCGGGGTCGCCCTGCGGGCCGGCCCAGGTCTGGGGCCGGGCGGTGACCTTCCAGGCGGCGCCGCCGTGCTGGCGGGCGCGGCCGGCCAGGGCGTCGTCGCCCGAGCGCACCGCTGCGGAGGCGATGACCTCGACGGCGCGGCCCAGGGAGCGGGCGTCGTAGAAGGCGACGGTGCAGCCCGCGGCCGTGGAGCTCGTGGCGACGAGGATGCAGCCCGACTCCTGCAGCGCGGCGTCGATGGCGGCGACGGCGGCCTGCTGGCGGGGGGCGCGGCGGGGGGCGGGGACGGCGGCGCGCGAGTCGGTGCGGACGCTGGTGACGGACATTCCGGGTGCTCCTCGAGGTGACGACGTCGGCCTGGTGTCGGAGTCGTCATCGACCCGGCCCGACACCCAGGAGACGGCATCGGTCGGCGTGCTGTGCGCCTTGAGTGTAGGTCCCCCGGCGGGTGCACCCGACCACGAGGGCCTCCCGTTCGCCTGGGGCGCAACCCCTTTGCAACGACAGGCTGTCGTAGTTCGACGCTGTCGGACGGCGGGGGCGCCCAGCTCGGGGCCGGGCCGCGCGCACCGGTAGGGTGCCACCCGGGCCCCCGTAGCTCAGGGGATAGAGCATCGGTTTCCTAAACCGTGTGTCGCAGGTTCGAATCCTGCCGGGGGCACTGGTCCGTTCGGCGTGGTCGCCGTGGACGGGGTCAACCGACCCGGCGCGGCGACCGATGCACCACGGGGGGCCGTGCCGCCTCCGCCGCCCACGCCGAGGACCCGCCCCCATGCCGCAGCACCCCGCCGCCACCCGGCCGCCGCTGGCCCTGCGGCCGTTCACCGCCGTCCTCGGCGCCCTCGCCCCGTCCGCCCGCGCCGCCGTCCTCGTGCTGGCGGCGCCGGCCGTGGGCGGGTGCGCCCTGCTCGCCGGGCGGGTGGCGGGCGCCCCCGCCGGCCCGACCGCCTCGCTCGCCGCCGTGCTGCTCGCCCTCCTCGCCGCCGGGCTGGTCGCGGCCGGTGCCGCGCTGGGCGCCGCCGAGCGCCGCGCGGCCCAGGAGGCGCTGGAGCTGGCGCGCGCGCAGGTGCGGGAGCGGGAGCGGGAGCTGGCGCAGGCCGCCGAGCAGCTGGCCGAGCAGGAGCGCGCGAGCTTCGTGCGCCAGCAGTTCACCGAGAAGCAGTCGCGCGCCCGCGCGCAGGAGCTCGTCGACGACTCCTCCTCGCAGATCGTCGGGCACCTCGCGCAGGTCGAGGGGCAGGTCGGCAGCGTCCGCTCCGCGACCGCGGCGATCGACGAGAAGGCGCTGACGGCGGCCGCCGCCACCCGGGGCATCCTCGAGCGCGCCGAGCAGGCCGACGCCGACGTCGCGGCGCTGGAGGAGTCGCTGCGCTCGGTGGGGTCGATGGCGACGGTCATCGCGCAGGTCGCCGACCAGACCAACCTGCTGGCCCTCAACGCCACCATCGAGGCCGCCCGGGCCGGCGCGGCGGGTGACGGCTTCCGCGTGGTGGCGGCCGAGGTGAAGGAGCTGGCGGCGACGACGGGCCGCTCGACGGCGGAGATCGCCGCGACGGTGAGCGCGGTGCAGGAGAACGCGCACGCGGTGCTGCGCAGCCTGCGCTCGGTGCAGGAGCACCTCGGCGGCATCGACGAGGCGGCCGCGGGCGTGCGGGAGGTGGCCGCCCACCAGTGCGAGGTGGTCGAGCTGCTGCAGGCGTCGGTGGCCGCGGCCGTGGACGGCGCCCAGCGGATGGGCGACCTGGCCACGACGATGGAGCGCCGTCGCGTGGCGCGCTTCGCCTGCCGGCAGCCGCTGACGGTCTCGCTCGGCGGCCGCGACGAGCAGGCGACCGCGCTCGACCTGGGGCTGGGCGGTGCGCGGGTGCGGGTGGTCGGCGCGCAGCCGCCCGGCGTCGGCAGCCGGGTGGTCGTGCGGTGGCCGCACCCCGCGGGCCCCCTCGTGCTCGAGGCCGCGGTGGCGCGCACCACGTCCGTGCCGGACGGCTGCGAGCTGGGGGTCGTCTTCGACGCGGGCGCCGCCGGGGCCGCGCAGGCGCTGCGCGAGCTGGTCGCGGGGCTGGAGCGCCAGCAGGCCCTGCGGGAGTGACGCGCGGGGGCTGAGCGGGGGCGCGGAGGGGGTGATGTCGCTCACACCGCTCACCCGCCCGCCCGCGGGCGCACCCACCCCGGTGCAGTGCAAACGTTGCAACGTGCAAAGGTAGCCGCCGTTCCTTCGACGTTGCACTGGAGCTCTCGTGTCTGCACAGCGCGGGAGGGCGGACGGCAAGGCCGACGTCCTCTTCGACATCCGAACCGTCATCGGCGGCCTGTTCGCCGTCTACGGCGTGGTCTGCCTGGTCTGGGGCCTCGTCTCCTTCACCGCCGCCGACGAGGCGAAGACGGGTGGGATCAACCTCAACCTGTGGGCGGGCATCGGCATGATCGCGCTCGCCGCGGTCTTCATCGGCTGGACGCTCGCCCGGCCGCTGCACCCGGCCGAGCCGACCGCCGACGAGGTGGAGCAGCCGTGACCGCCGCCCTGCCCACCGTCCTGCCCGGCGTCCTGCCCGGCGTCCTGCCCGGCGCCCTCGCCGGCGCCCCGCAGCGCATCGACGCCCACCTCGTCGACTACCTGCTCGTCGCCTTCTACTTCGTCGTGGTGCTCGGCATCGGCCTCATCGCCCGCCGCAGCGTCTCCTCCAGCCTCGACTTCCTGCTCTCCGGGCGCAGCCTGCCCGCGTGGGTCACCGGCCTGGCGTTCGTCTCCGCGAACCTGGGCGCCACCGAGCTGCTGGGCCAGGCCGCCAACGGCGCCCAGTTCGGCGAGCAGGCCTTCCACTACTACTGGATCGGCGCGATCCCGGCGATGGTGTTCCTCGCGCTGGTGATGATGCCGTTCTACTACGGCTCCAAGGTCCGCTCGGTGCCCGAGTTCCTCGGCCGCCGCTTCGACGCCAAGACCCAGCGCCTGCAGGGCGTGCTGTTCGCGGTCGCCTCCGTGCTGCTGGCCGGCGTCAACCTCTACGCGATGGCCATCGTCGTCAACGCCCTGCTCGGCTGGCCGACGTGGCTGGCGATCGTCGTCGCGGGCGTCATCGTGCTCGCCTACACCTTCCTCGGCGGGCTGTCGGCGGCCATCTACAACGAGGTGCTGCAGTTCTTCGTCATCGTCGTGACGATGGTCCCGATCACGCTGGTCGGCCTGCACCGCGTCGGCGGCTGGGACGGTCTCGTGGGCCGGCTCACCGCCCAGGGCAGCACGGAGATGCTCCAGCCGTTCCCGGCGCAGGAGCTCACGGGCATCGGCTCCTCGATCGGCTCGACGATCGGCGTCGTCCTCGGCCTCGGCTTCGTCACCAGCTTCGGCTACTGGACGACGAACTTCACCGAGGTGCAGCGCGCGTTCTCGGCCCGCAACGCCTCCGCCGCGCAGCGCACCCCGCTCATCGCCGCGATCCCGAAGGCGCTCGTCGCCCTCGTGATCATCATCCCCGGCATGGTCGCCGCCGTGCTCATCCCCGGCATCGAGAGCCTGAAGCAGGGCCTGCCCAGCGACGTCACCTACAACGACGCCGTGCCGATGCTGCTGCGCGAACTGCTGCCCAACGGCTTCCTCGGCGTCGCGCTCGCGGGTCTGCTCGCCGCCTTCATGGCCGGCATGGCGGCCAACGTCAGCTCGTTCAACACGGTCTTCACCTACGACCTGTGGCAGGACTGGCTGCGCCCGGGCCGCGACGACGCGCACTACCTGAAGGTCGGCCGCGCGGTCACCGTCATCGGCACCGTGCTGGCGATCGGCACCGCGTTCATCGCCGCCGGCTTCACGAACATCATGGACTACATCCAGACGCTGTTCTCGTTCTTCAACGTCCCGCTGTTCGCGGTGTTCATCTTCGGGTTGTTCTGGAAGAAGCTCACCGGCTCCGGGGGTTTCTGGGGCCTGGTCAGCGGCACCCTGGGCGCCGTGACGATCTTCGTCCTCAACCAGGTCGGCGTCCTGTCGCTGTCCGGCCAGGGTTCGAGCTTCCTCGGCGGCGGTGTCGCCACCGTCGTGGCGGTGCTGGTGGGCTGGGCCGTCTCGCGCGGCGGCACCCCGAAGCCGGAGGCCGAGCTCAACGGCCTGGTGTGGTCGCTCACCCCGGCGTCGGTGCGCGCGGTGCCGCGCGAGGCCGGCTGGTTCCGCTCCCCCGCCGTGCTGTCCGTCCTCGTCATCGCCCTGGCCGTCGCCGGCTACGTGCTGTTCGCGGTGGCCTAGGCCGCTGCGCACGCGCGCAGACGCCCCCGGTCCCCTCGCGGGGGCCGGGGGCGTCCTCGTGCGCGGGGCCGTCAGCCGCCGAGACCGCCCGGCTGCAGGACGCCGTTGACGGACAGGTTGTACGGCGCGGCCGGAGCGGGCGCCGACTCGGTCGGGTCGTCCGCCGTCACGATGACCGCGGCGACGTCGGGCGTGAAGCCGAGGACCTTGGCGACGGGAGCGGCCGTGGACCAGCCCCAGCGGGTCTGCACGACGGGCAGCTGGACGACCGAGACGCGCTTGGCGTCGTAGCCGACGAGCTGCACGGTCCAGCCGGCCACCGGGACCGGGTGGGCCTGGGTGATCGACTGCCACGTCGACAGGTCGGTGGCGCCGGCGAGCGGCTGCCCGCCCACGGCGACGGAGCGGACGGTGACGCCCGGTTCGTCGACACCGCCGTCGGTGAGGTACCGCAGCGCGATCTGCACGTCCTTCCCCGCGTACGCGGAGGCGTCGTACGTCTGCTCCCCCGAGACCTCCCCGGTCAGGCCGGGCAGGTTGGCGCTGATGCGCGGTTCGGTGCCGGCGTCCTCGGAGGTGGTGTCCTCGCTGGACAGCGACACCCAGCCGCCCTTCGCGGGGTCGAAGACCTGGACGACGAAGAAGTCGTAGCCCTCCTCCGCCGCCACGTCGAGGTCGAGCGTGATCGTCGGGTCCTGCGCGGGGACGGCGACGGTGCGCACCAGGCCGCGGTCGAAGGAGCTGCCGCTGCCGGAGACCAGGGCGCCGTCCTCGACGGTCCACTCCACCGGCGTCGTCGGGTAGCTTCTCGCGCCGTTGAAGGTGACCAGGCCGTTGGACAGGTAGCCGCGCGCGTCGCGCAGCCGCACGTAGTCGGCGCCGTTGACCGGCGCACCGGGCGAGGCGTGGGACTGCGGCGAGTCCCAGTTGACCTTCGCCGACAGCGAGGCGGTGCTCAGGACCTTCGCGCTCTTGCCGGACCTGGTCTTCGCACCGCGGTCGAGGGCGTTGTCCACGGCCATCGCGGCCACGAAGTCGTGCAGCACGTCCTGGGCGCTCCGGCGGTGGCCGAAGTCGTCCAGGACCGCGTCCAGGCCGGCCAGACCGCCCTCGGGCTCGTTGTGCAGGGCCTTCATGAACGGCTCGCCGCCGAAGTGGTCGTGCACGTAGAGCATGAACGCGTACGCGCTGCCGTAGTCGGCGAGGATCTCCGGGGCACCCTGCTCGCCCCACTGCGTCAGCGACTGCTCGGGGCCGCCGTAGCTGCGCTGCTCGTTGAAGCCGAGGAAGGTCCGGATGTAGCTGTCGGCCTCCTCGGTGTCCGGAGCGGGCCGGGGGTCGGAGAAGTCGAGCAGGTCCTCGGCCCACATCGACAGCCCCTCGTTGACCCAGGAGACCTCGTCGGGGTCAGCGTAGTACTGCAGCAGGTGCTGGTACTCGTGGCCGAACGTCCCCTCGTAGGTGCGCGGCGACGGCTCCCCCAGGCCCGGGCGCTGCAGGAACTCGGCGCACGCGCGGTAGTCGGCGTCCTGGGAGTCGTCCGGCGGGTTCTCGCCGGTGCGGTGCAGCCAGTCGAAGCCGTCGATCGTCATGACGTTGCGGTCGAGCAGCTCGTTGAACGTCGAGTAGAAGAACCCGGCGATGTACGTGCGGCCGTTCTCGTTGGTCGGGTCGAAGTAGTTCTGGTCGCGGACGTTGTCGATGAGGGCGACGGTGCGCCGGCCCTCGCCGGCCCAGTAGTCCGCCGGGTAGGCGCCCTCGAGCGCCTCGTCGAGCAGCGCGCCGCTGCCGTCGCGGTCGGGGGCCACCGAGAACGCCCTCGACTCCGCGGGCAGGATCGTCTCGTCGAACTCCCGCACGAAGCCGGCGACCTGCTCGTCGGTGATGCGGGTGAGCTCCCCGCCGCCGACCTCGTTGCGGCAGTCGCCCTCGGGGAAGGACAGGTCGTCGGCCACCCACAGCTCGATGTTCTCGCCGAGGCCGCGCAGGGTGTAGCCGCGGACGTCGATGCCGCTCTCGACGGGCTCGCCGTCGGGGGTCACCCCGCCGTCGACGAGCGAGGGCCAGTCCTTGCGCGCGCCGACGGCGAGCTCGCCGTCGGCGGCCCGCGGCGCGGCCAGGGTGCTGCGACCCGCGGCGGCGGAGCCGCCGTCGGCGACCAGCGGCAGCGGGGCGCCGCCGTTGTAGTCGCCGCCGAGCACGCGGACGTCCGCGGGTGCCTGCTGCGCCGCCGTCCGAGGGGCTGCGGCGGCGGACACCGCGCAGACCGGGACGGCGAGCGCCGTGACGCACAGCGCGGCCAGCGTCAGCCGGCCGCGGCGCGAGGGGTGGGGACCCATGCCTCTCCTCCAGAGATCGAGCCGGCGGCCGGGTGGTCCTCCCCCGGAGGGCCCAACGCCAGTACGTGGCGTGAGCTTCTACTACTCACAGCGAGGCCACAAGGGGCCCGGCCGAACCGGTCGGCAGGATCTCCCCGCGCCCTTGGCGCAGGATGTTCCCGTGCCCTACCGCGTCATGACCGTCTGCACCGGCAACATCTGCCGCTCCCCGATGGCCGAGGTGGTGCTGCGCGAGCGCTTCGCCGCCGCCGGCCTCGCCGACGAGGTCGTCGTCGACTCCTCGGGGATCTCCGACGAGGAGGAGGGCAACCCGGTGGACCGGCGGGCGGCCTCGGTGCTGCGCGAGCACGGCTACGAGGTGCCGCGCCACCGCGCGCACCAGGTGACGCCCGGGGAGATCGCCTCCCGGGACCTGCTGCTGGCCATGACGGCCCGGCACGCGCGCTGGCTGCGCACCCAGGCACCGGACGCGGAGGCCGCGGCCCGGGTGCGGATGTACCGCTCCTTCGACCCGGCCGCCCCGGCCACCGGGGGCCCCGGCGCGGTCGCCGACGAGTCGGAGCTCGACATCGACGACCCCTGGTACGGCGACCGCAGCGACTTCGAGACCACGCTGGAGCAGGTCGAGGCCGCCGCCGACGCCGTCGTGGCGCACGTGCGCGAGCAGCTCCAGCGCCGCTGAGGCCCCCGCAGGGCTCAGACGGGCAGCGCCCACAGGCTCGAGGAGACCACCGGCACGTAGCCGGCGCGCTCGTACAGGCCCACGGCGCCGGAGGGGTTCTCGCTGTCGACGTCGAGGGCGACGGCGGCCATCCCGGCCGCGGCCGCGCGCCGGGCGACGGCCGCCAGCAGCAGTGTGGCCAGACCGCGCCCGCGGTGGGGCCGGCGCACCCCCAGGTGGCCGAGCTCGGCCTGCGGGAAGCCCAGGGCGGGCCAGTCACCGGGGTGGGCGTAGACGTCGGCGTAGGCGGCGATCGCGCCGTCGGGGCCGAGGACGAGCAGGCTCAGGTCGCGGCGGTACTCCGAGCTGCCGGTGACGAAGGCGCTCCAGTCCGCGCGGCTGAGCGGCTGCGAGCCCCAGTGGTCGGCGAAGACCTCGTTGTGGACGCCGCGCAGCTGCTCGTCGACGTGCTCGAACGGCACCCCGAGCCGCGCAGCGGCCTCCTCCAGGACGAGCAGGCGGAAGCCCGGCGGCGCCTGGCGCGCGGGCGGCGGCCCGGGACGCAGGTCCAGGCGCACGGTGGAGAACCACCGGCGCACCCGCAGGCCGTGCCGCTCGCACAGCGAGCGCAGGTCCTCGCGGCCCTCCTCCACCCACACCTGCAGCTCCCCGGGCACCTGGCGCCCCAGTTCCGCCCGCCGCGCGGCGGCGCGCTCGGCCGCGGTGGCCCGGCCCCACGCCAGCAGGGCCGTGCCGATCCCCCGCCCGCGCCAGGCGGGGTCCACGACGCCGTCGAGCACCAGGCGCAGCTGCGAGACGTCCCCCAGCCGCAGCCCCACCGAGGCCGCCGCACGCAGCTCGCCGGTCGCGTCGACGCCGGCGACGCTCTGCCGCCGCGCGTCGAACCCCTCGGCCGCCAGGACCGAGCGCAGCCAGTCCTCGCTGTCGCGGCAGGAGGGCCGGTCGACCCCGGCGGCCCGGTCCTGCAGCCGCCACCAGGCGGCGACGTCGTCCTCGGTCAGCGGCCGGGTGCTCAACCCGGGCAGGGTGTCCACCCCACCTGGCTACGCCTGCCGGCGGTCCGGCCGCAACGGGTTTGCCGGCGGTCCACCCGCACCTGGGCCCCGCGCGGGGGGCGCTCAGAACAACCGGCCGGCCTCCTGCGCGGCGGGCTCCTCCAGGTCGAGCAGGAAGCGCTTGCGCCACAGCCCCCCGGCGTAGCCGGTGAGCGCGCCGTCGGCACCGACGACGCGGTGGCAGGGCACGACGATCGACAGCGGGTTGCGGCCGTTGGCCAGGCCGACCGCTTGGGCGTACCCGGGGCCGCCGAGCGCGCGCGCCAGCTCGCCGTAGCTGCGGGTCTCGCCGTGGGGGATCTCCCGCAGCGCCGCCCACACCCGCCGGCTGAAGGCGTCGCCGCGCGGGGCCAGCGGCAGCTCGAAGCGCGTGCGCCGGCCCGCGAAGTACTCCGCCAGCTGCCCGCGCAGGTCCTCGAAGGCGCCGTCGTCGCGCTCGTGCAGCTCCAGCGGCACACCGCCGCGGTGGTCGGCGAACCACACCCCCGCCAGCCCCTCCCCGGTGCGGGCAGCCGTCAGCTCCCCCACGGGGGAGTCCAGCACCGTCCAGCGCACGCGCACCCGGGTACGGTGCCAGACATGGCCACCCCTCCGCTGCCCGCCGACGTCGCCGAGCTCTTCGGCAAGCCCAACGCCGCCGTCATGGCGACGGTCCACCCGGACGGGCACCCCGTCACCGTGGCGACCTGGTACCTGCTGCAGGACGACGGCCGGGTGCTGCTCAACCTCGACGCCGGCCGCGCGCGGCTGCGGCACCTGCGCGCCAACCCGCACGTCTCGCTGACGGCGCTGGCCGAGGGCGACTGGTACACCCACGTCAGCGTGCAGGGACGCGTCGTCGAGGTCCGCGACGACACCGACCTGACCGACATCGACCGGCTCTCCACGCACTACACCGGCTCGCCCTACCCGACCCGGGACCGCGCCCGCGTCAGCGTGCTCGTGGAGGTCGAGCGCTGGCACGGCTGGGGCTCGGCCGCCTCCTGATCCGGCCCGGTCCACCCGGTCCGCCCGGACGGCGGCGGCGGACCTCACGTCGCGGACGAGTTGCCGCAGGCCACCACCTGCTCCACTGTTGTTGAAGGCTCCACTGGGGCTCCTCGCAGGAGAGGCGGTGACCGGTGGGTGCGACGTTCGCGTACGTCCTGCTGTGCCACGTGGACGCGGAGGCGGTGCTGGCCACCGCCCGCCGCGTCCGCGAGCTGTCCCCGTCGGCGCACGTGCTGCTGCGGCACGCGCAGCGCCCCGGCTTCCTCGAGGCCCCCGCGGCCCGCGCGGCCGGCGCGGAGGTCCTCGCCAGCCGCCTGCGGCCGCACTGGGGCCACTGGTCGCTCGTGGCGGCCCAGCTGGAGGCGCTCGCGGAGGCCCGCCACCGCTGGGACCCCGACTGGACCGTCGTCGTCTCCGGGCAGGACCACCCGGTGCGCGACCTGTCGGCCTGGGAGCGCGAGGTGGTCGCCTCGGGCGCCGACGCGCTGCTGCGGCCGGACGAGCGCGACTACGACGAGCGGTGGCGACGCTGCTGGCACCGGGTGCCGGGGCAGGGGGCGGCCGCGACGGCGCTGCTGCGGGCGGCGGCCCGCCTGGAGCGCCTCGGCGGGCGGGAGCCGGCGCTGCACCGCGCCGGCGGGCGCACCTGGATGCTCTCGCACCCCCGGCACGGGGCGCCCCCGCTGCCGTACCGCAAGGGCTCGTTCTGGGCGACCCTGTCGCGGGAGGCCGTCGCCGCCCTGCTGGCGGCCGGGCAGGACCGCGCGCTGCGCGGGTTCTTCGCCTCCACCCTGCTGCCCGACGAGTCGTTCGCGCACTCGGTGCTGCACGCCGCCCCGCACCTGCGCGTCGCGCCCGCGCCGACCTCGTACACCGCCTTCGTCGGCGGCGACCTCGCCCACCCGCGGACGCTGGAGGTCGGCGACGTGCCCGCGGCCCGCGCCAGCGGCGCACCGTTCGCCCGCAAGGTCGTCCGCGGCCCGGGCGACGCCTTCGCCAGGGCCGTCGACGACCTCGTGGACGCCGAGCGGTCGGCGTCGCCGGAGCGGTGAGCTCAGGCGACCAGCTGCAGCGCGTCCCGGGTGCGCTCGAAGGTGCGCGCCAGCAGGTCGCGGTCCTCCGACAGCTTGGTGCCGTAGGAGGGCACCATCGCCGTCAGCCGCTCGCGCCAGGCCTCCTGGTGGGCCGGGAAGCACTGCGCGAGCAGCCGCAGCATGACGTCGACGGCCGTGGAGGCACCGGGCGAGGCGCCCAGCAGCGCGGCGACCGAGCCGTCGGCGGCGTGCACGAGCTCGGTGCCGAACTGCAGCACCCCGCCGCGCGGGCCCTTCTTGATGACCTGCACGCGCTGACCGGCGGTGAGCAGTTCCCAGTCCTGCTCGCGGGCCGCCGGGTAGAAGACCTTCAGCGCCTCGATGCGCTGGTCCATCGACTGCACGATCTGCTTGCCCAGGTAGGTCATGAGCGAGACGTTGTCGCGCGCCACCGCCAGCATCGGCAGCAGGTTGTGCGGGCGCACCGACAGCGGCAGGTCCAGCAGCGAGCCCTTCTTGAGGAACTTCGGCGAGAACCCCGCGTAGGGCCCGAACATCAGCGCCCTGGTCCCGTGCGAGTAGCGGGTGTCCAGGTGCGGCACCGACATCGGCGGGGCGCCGACCTCGGCCTGCCCGTACACCTTCGCGGCGTGCTGGGCGATCACCTCGGGGTTGGTGCAGCGCAGCCACTGCCCGCTGACGGGGAACCCGCCGAAGCCCTGGCCCTCCGGGATGCCGCTGCGCTGGAGCAGGTGCAGCGCGCCGCCGCCGGAACCCACGAACACGAACGGCGTCGCGACCTGGAAACCGCCGGTCGCGCTCTCGCCCACGACGCTCCAGCCGGACCCGCGCCGGCGCAGGTCCTTGACGCTGTGGCCGGTGAGCAGCTCGACGCCGTCGGCGGCGGCGCCCGCGAACAGCGACGTGGTCAGCGACCCGAAGTCGACGTCGGTGCCGGCCTCGGCGCGGGTGGCCGCGACCCGCTCCCCCGGTGCGCGGCCGGCCATGAGCAGCGGGGCCCACTCGCCGATCTCGGCGTGGTCGTCCGACCACTGCATGCCCGCGAACAGCGGGTGCTGCGAGAGCGCCTCGTAGCGGGTGCGCAGGAACTCGACGTCGCCGCCGCGCACGAAGCTCATGTGCGGGACGGAGTTGATGAAGTCCCCGGGGCGGGCCAGCACGCCCTTCTCGACGAGGAAGGACCAGAACTGGCGGCTGAGCTGGAACTGCTCGTTGATCTGCACGGCCTTGGCGATGTCGACGGTGCCGTCGGGCCGGGCCGGGGTGTAGTTCAGCTCGCACAGCGCCGAGTGGCCGGTGCCGGCGTTGTTCCACATGTCCGAGCTCTCGGAGCCGACGGTGTCGAGCTTCTCCAGCACCAGGATCGACCAGTCCGGCTGGAGCTGCGACAGCATCGTCGCCAGGGTGGCGCTCATGACCCCGCCCCCGATGAGGACGGCGTCGTAGCGGTTCGCTGCGGGCAACGGACTCACCCTCGTTCCTCGTGCATCGTCGCGTGCCGGACCGCAGCAGGTTACGACCTCGCGGGCCCGGGGCGCCGCCCGGGGAGGCGGACGGTGTCCCGGGTCACACGTGAGGTGCGTCTCAGCCGGTGGCCCCGGCGCCGGAGCCCGTGCCGGTCGTCCCGGTGCCGCTGCCGGTGCGGGCCTCAGCGCACCGCCGCCGGCGGCCAGTGCGGGAGCAGGCCCACGACGCGGGCGCGCTCGCCGGACAGCCGCCGCAGCAGCTCCAGCTCCTCCTCGGGCGTCGACTCGCTCGTGCCGCGCCGCATCCGGTCCCGGCGGAAGGCCAGCTGGGTGGCGGTCTCCTGGAAGTCGCGCACGGCCCGGGCGGCCGGGCGGCCCCCGCGGGCGGCGGCCAGGGCGCGGGCCTGCCGGCGGCCGCGCGCCGAGGCCAGCTGCTCCACCTCCGCCTGCGCCAGCCAGCCGGTGCGCACGTAGACCTGCAGGTGCCGGGCGACCAGGCGGGTCTCGCGGACCCGGGCGGCCAGCGCGACCGCGACGGCCGCCGCGAACACGGGCACCTGCAGCAGCAGGAACAGCTCCACGAAGGTGCTCGCCCCCGCCCCTGCGCTGGCGTTCCACAGGGCGTGCAGGACGACGGCCACGGCCAGCCCGGCCACGGGTGCGCCGACGCGCCGCAGCGGCGAGCGGTGCCGTGCCGCCAGGCCCAGCCCGACCCCGACGGCCATCGTGAACAGCGGGTGCGCGAACGGGGAGACCAGGCAGCGCAGCACGAACACCACGACCAGCGACGCCGGCTGCTCGTCGCCGAGGGCGCGGCCGAGGTAGAGGACGTTCTCCAGGTAGGCGAAGCCGACGCCGACGAAGGCCGCGTACACGATGCCGTCGACGACGCCGTCGAACTGCCGCCGCTGGCGCAGCAGCAGCAGCAGGACGCCCAGCCCCTTGAGGACCTCCTCCACGACGGGCGCGACGAGCACGGAGGTGTTGGTGACGTCCCCCACGGCGCGGTCCAGCAGCCGGGAGGAGGCGGAGTTGAGGACCAGCGCGCCCAGGCTGGCCACGCAGGCGCCCCAGCCGAAGGCGAAGGCGAGCAGGTGCGGGGGCTCGGCCTCGTGGCGGTCCAGCCAGCAGACGGTGGCCAGCACCGGCCCGACGGGCACGGCGGCCAGCGCCAGCGCCGGCAGGGCGCCGGACAGCCCGACCTCCATCGTGACGGCCGTGAAGCTCAGCCCCCCGCAGACGAGCAGGACGAAGACGGTGGGGACGAGCAGCGACCGCGGACGCCGGGCCGGCGAGGGGCCGGGCGCGGCGGCGCTGACCTGCTGCGCCGGCATGCGCCGAGCCTACGGGTCCTCGCCTCCCGGCACCGGCCCGGCCTCTACGCTGGCCCGGTGAGCAACGACAAGGTCACCGATCGCATCGTCTGGATCGACTGCGAGATGACCGGGCTGAGCCTGAGCGACGACGCGCTCGTCGAGGTCGCCGTCCTCGTCACCGACGCCGACCTCAACGTCCTCGGCGACGGCGTCGACGTGGTCATCAAGCCGCCGCAGGCTCCGCTGGACGCCATGGACAAGGTCGTCGTCGACATGCACACCTCCTCGGGGCTGCTCGCGGAGATCCCGGCGGGGCGCACGCTGGCCGAGGCCGAGCGCGCCGTCCTGGACTACGTGCGGACGTGGGTGCCGGAGCCGCGGAAGGCGCCGCTGGCCGGCAGCTCGGTGCACACCGACCGCGCCTTCCTGGCCCGCGACATGCCCGAGCTGACCGAGCACCTGCACTACCGGCTCATCGACGTCTCCTCGCTCAAGGAGCTGGCCCGGCGCTGGTTCCCGCGGGTGTACTTCCACACCCCGCGCAAGCACGGCGGCCACCGGGCGCTCGCGGACATCCGCGAGAGCATCCAGGAGCTGAAGTACTACCGGGAGGTCCTCTTCGTGCCGCAGCCGGGCCCGGACTCCGAGACCGCCAAGGCGGCCGGTGAGCGCTTCGAGCTGAAGCCGCAGGACGCCGAGGCGGCCGCCGCCACCACCGAGGGCCCGCTCCGGGCCTGACCGGGCGATCCGACCGGGTGGTCCGGCGTCCCGGACCGGTCCCCACCCGTGTATCCTCGCCCTGTCACGTGCGCGGCGCAGCAGCGCCGCCCGTGCCGTGGTGGGTGTAGCTCAGCTGGTAGAGCACCTGGTTGTGGTCCAGGAAGTCGCGGGTTCAAGTCCCGTCACTCACCCCACGCGCGAGGGCGGTCCCGGGTCCGGGACCGCCCTCGCGGCACGTCAGGGCTGCTCGCTGCGGTCCGCCCCGTCGCCCGCCCCGTCGCCCGCCCCGCCACCGGCCGCGCTCGTCGGGCCGGTGCCCCCGGCGGCGCCCCAGCGGGCGCGCCCGAGCGCGAGGAGCCGAGCGCGCAGCCACTCCAGGTAGGCGTCGCGGTCGGCGCGCAGGCCCAGCGAGACGACCGCCCGGCCGGCGACGTCCCAGCTGCCGGTGCCCGTGACGGGCAGCACGAGGACCTCCAGGGAGAAGGGGCGGATGCGCCGGCCCAGCTCGCGCTCCACCCCGGTGAGGACGTTGGTCTCGAAGAGCGCGGTGGGCGTGCGCCGCAGGACCCGGTCCTCCAGCGCGCGCGCCCTCGCGGCCCAGGCGACCGCGTCGTCGATGCCGAGCTCGGCCAGCCCCCGCAGCTCCGGCATCCCGGCGAGGCCGTCGAAGCGCGGCGGCAGGATGGACGTCAGGGCGCCCGGCCCGCCGGGGAAGGCGCCGGTCCACCACCGCGCCCACTGCCGCCCGGCGACCTCCAGCCCGGCGAGGTCGGCGCCGGCCGCGCGCAGCGGGGTGGCCGGCGGGTCCAGCGGCGGGAGGTCGGGCAGGGCGGGCGAGGTGGGCGGCCGCAGCCCCGCGGCGTCGCGCAGGTGGAGGGCCAGCAGCAGCGACTGCGGCATGGTGAGGGTGATCCCCCACCGCCCCTCGTCCGTCATCCGTCCACTGTGCTCGGCACCGCGGGCGTCGTCCACCTGATCACCGGCCGTGGACCCCCGGTGGGTCGCGGGCGGCGGGCGGGTCATCCCGGAGGGTGATGCCCGGGTACTGCCCGCGGGCGATGCGCCCGTCCCGGCGGCTGCCTAGCGTCGTGGACCATGAGCACTGCGACTCCCGTCCGCTCCCCCCTCGCCGTCGCCCGGCGCCGGCGACGGCTGCGCGCGGCCGCCGTCGCGGTCCGCAGCGGCCTCATCGCCCCGGACGGGTGCTCCGGGTGGGCGGGACCTCAAGGTGCGGCCTCCGCACGACGACGTCCTGAGCGTCCCCTGAACTCGGGGGGAACCGACCGCCGGGAGGACGCATGACGCACGAGGACACGACCCACGAGCCGCACGCGGGCGCGGAGCCGGTCATGGAGATGCTCTCCGAGCACATCCCGCTCTCGCTGATCATGGACATGGTCTCGCCGGACGGCCCGCGCTCCGAGGAGCTGCTGGTCGCCGAGGGCCTGCCGGACGAGGAGTGGTGGAAGCAGGGCTGAACCCCTGCTCCTGCACCGGTCCCGCGGGGTGCGGCTCCCCGCCGCGCACCCCGCGGGACCGGATTTCACTGCGGCGCCTGGTGCCTGCTAAAGTCTTCCCCGTTGCGCCGTTAGCTCAATTGGCAGAGCAGCTGACTCTTAATCAGCGGGTTCGGGGTTCGAGTCCCTGACGGCGCACTCTTCGTCCACCGAGGGCGTTCACTCCCCGCCGGGTGAACGCCCTCGGTGCTTCCCGGTCTACCGACCCGTGCAGCCGGAGCCCCTCACCGGTACAGGTGCTTGCAGGCCTCGGCCAGCGCCACCGCCGAGTAGACCTCTCCCATCGCCCGCACGGACGCCACGTACTGCTCGTCGACGCCGGTCGCCAGCATCCTCACCACCCGGCCCGCCAGCCCCCCCGGGTCGGCGCTGCCGATCTCCTGCAACGCGCTGGGCAGCGCGGGCACCGCACGCAGCGCCACGGGGATGCCCTGGGTCAGGGCCTCCACCACCGCCAGCGGGAAGCCCTCCCACGCCGCCGTGTGCAGGTAGACGTCGATCCCCTGCAGCTCCCGGGCGGCCTCCTGCGCGGGCAGCCACCCGGTGACCCGGACGCCGAGCGCCTTCAGCTGCTGCTCCACCCGCTCGTCGCCCTGGCCCACCCACACCCAGTCGACCTGCAGGTCGGGGTGGAGCCGGCGCACGTGGCGGACCACGGCCATGAAGAACTGCGGGTCCTTCTGGGCGGTGATGCGACCCATCGTGCCCACGGTCGGCACGCGCTCGGCGGAGCGGCGCGGGGCGGGCAGGCGGAACCCCGACCCCAGGGGGTTGAAGGCGGTCACCACCGTGGCCCGGCTCCTCAGCCCCAGCCGGTGCGTGAGCTCGGCCTCGCGGTCGCTGATGGCGGCCACGACGTCGGTGCGCATCCCGAGCAGCGCCTCGACGCCGCGCAGGGAACGGCGCAGGGGTGCGGGCAGGTCCTCGCGCTCGAAGGCGTAGCAGTGCGGGGTGTAGACGACCACCTGGTCGCCGAACCGCCTGATGCGCCCCCACATCCCCGCGAAGGAGCTGTGGAAGTGGATGTGCGAGGGCTGCCAGCGCTGCACGTGCTCGCGCACCTTGCGCCGCCAGGTGACGGGCGAGGGGACCGAGTCGGCCGACGAGTCGACGACGCCCGTCGGTGTCGCGGTCGCGGGGTGCGAGCGCAGCGTGAGCGCGGCGTAGTAGTGGTCGGCGTAGGGGGTGGCGTCGATGAAGTGCTGGATGCTCACGGGCACGCCACCGAGCGCCTCGGTCACGTGGAGGACGCGGGCTCGGGAACCGGCCGTCTGCTCGACACCGGGGGTGTCGACCACGACGGACAGCGGCGGCTCGAGGTCATCGAGGGTGCTGCTCAACGTTTCCCTCCACTGGAATCGCGGCTGTGGCTGCCACGTCGATCGACGGGCAGACGTCGTCGTCACGGGTGCGGGGGTCCAGCAGGCCCAGGCCGGTGAAGTTGAGCTCGGCCAAGGCGATCACGCGGGCGCGGGAGGCCGCGACCGCGGCCCTGACCCGGGACTGCACCGGCAGCGACCGGTCCACCAGGGGCAGCACCCGGTCGGCGAAACCCGGCACGGGTTCCACGGCGAGCTCGGGGGTGCCGAAGAGCTGGGCCAGTCCTTCGACCTTGCCCTGGGTGGCCAGCGTGATCGCCGGAACGCCGGACAGCAGGGACATCACGGCCAGGTGCATCCGGCCGGTGACGACGACCGCGGCGCGGCGCGCGAGCCCTCGCACCTGGGCCGGTGTCAGCAGCCTGTCGACCAGCTGCACCTCGCCCGGGGCGAACCGCGCGGCCAGGTCGCGGCAGGCGGCCAGGTCGTCGGCGTCCGGACGCGCCACGTGCGGCAGCAGCACGACGTGGAGGCCGCGGTCCAGCAGGCCCCGGACGACCCGCTCGTGGTCGTCCCGCAGGTCGGCCCGGCGGGCGATGAGCCCGCTGGCGTTCACCAGGGCCACAGGTGCGCTGACGCCCTGCAGGAGCTGGGCGGCGGCGGACTCGTCGACGGAACGGGCGGCGAAGACGACGTCGGCCACCTCGCTCACCCCGCGCACCCCGTCCCGGCGCAGGCGACCGGCCGAGACGGGGTCGCGGGCCAGCAACCGCACACCGGCCGCGCCGGCGCGGCGCAGCCCGCGCCGCGCGGCCCAGCGGGGCGAGCCGTTCCAGCTGAAGCCGATGACGCGGGTGTCCAGACCCGCCTGCGCCGCGGCGGTCACCAGCGCGGAGCGCCGCACCGAGGCGGGCAGCGAGTACCCGCCGTCCATGACGTCGGCGCCGATCAGCGAGACGTGGCTCACCCGGGCCAGGGCGGCGCCGTAGCGGCGGACCGAGGCGCGGTGCTGCGCACCGTCGCCGTAGAGCAGGTGCGGGGCGTCCAGCAGCTCGACGCGGCCGGCGATCGCCTGCGGCAGCGCGGGTGTCTGCGCCAGCGGCACGGCGAGCAGCACCGGTGGGGCGCTGCGTTCCACCACCGCTTCCAGCAGCGCCTGGTCACCCACGTTCCCCGCGCCCGGCGCGGCGAGCACGAGGTGCAGCCCGCCGGCCGGCGCGCCCGCCGTGCCCGCCCGGCGGGCGCGGCGCAGGGCCGAGCGGACCAGCCACCGGTCCAGCGACGTCGGCACGCCGCTGCTGAACCAGGCACGGGTGGCGACCCGGCGCAGCGTGGCCCTGGCCCGGCGGACCGGCCCACCGCGGCGGGCACCGCCACCTGGAGCGCCACCGGCGCCGGGACCGGTGCCGCCGCCACGCCTGGAGCTGCGCACCGCGCGCAGCGCGACGGCCAGTTCCCGCCGGTGAGCGGGCAGGAGGCCGATCGCCGCGGCAGCCACGGCCACGGCCACGAGGCCGCCGACCACGAGGTCCAGCACGGCGGGCAGCGGCACGACGTGGGTGGCCGCCCAGGACGCGCTCGAGGCGAGCACCACCAGCACCCCGGTCCGCAAGCCGTTGCCGAGCATGCGCGCGACGGGGACCCCGCCCAGCCGCCGCATCCACAGCAGCGACAACGGCCAGCCGAGGGCGCAGGCCAGGGTGTAGGCGGTGGCCGTCCCCACCGGTCCCCACCACGCCCCGACGGCGATGGCGAGCACGAACAGCGGTTTCGTCAGGAGGAAGAACCGCAGCTGGGAACCCGTGCGCCCCCGCGCCTGGAACACCCAGTTCGCGGCGTAGGTGGCGGCCTGGAGGAAACCGGCGACGAGCAGGAGGCGGAACAGCGGGACCGCGGCGCCCCACTGCGGACCGACGAGGACGCGCACGGCGGCGGGAGCCTGCGCGAACAGCACCGCGAACAGCAGGCCGATGAGCGTGAGCAGCAGCAGCTGACCGCGCAGCAGCAGTTCGGCGAAGCGCTTGGTGTCGTCCTGCAGCCGGGACAGCACCGGCAGGGCGACCCGCGTCGTCGGCGCCTGGATCTGCAGCAGCGGCATCGTCACGAGCTGCTGCGCGCGGCCGTACACGCCGACCGCCGCCGGCGTGCTGGTCAGGCCGAGGGCCAGGGGCGGGGCGTAGCTGACCGCGTTGTTGAGCAGGGTCGTGCCCAGCAGGGCCGATCCGAAGCGCACGAACGGGCGCACCGACGCGGTGCGGTCCACCCGGCCCGGCACCCACCTGCTCCAGGCCACGAGGAGCACGAGGACCACGCACTGGGCGCTGACCCACTGGGCGGCCAGCGCCCAGTACCCGCCGCCGAGCACCGCGACCGCGACCGCGACCGCGACGCCCGTGACCTGGCCGATGAGCTCGGCGCCGCTGAGGCGACCGAACTGCAGGTCGCGCGCCAGACCGGCGCGGTACTGCGTGGACAACCCGTTGAGGACGAAGACGCTGGCCATCACGACGGCCAGCAGCACCAGCCGGTCGTCGCCGTAGAGGTGGGCCAGCAGGGGGCTGGCCGCGCACAGCACCACGGCCAGGACGAGGCCCATGCCGCTGTTGATCCAGAACAGGTTGTCGCGCTGGGCGGCGCTCAGCGTCTTCGCCTGGATGGCGGCGGCGGACAGCCCGAAGTCGCGGAAGATCTCGCCGGCCGACACCAGGACGCTGACGATGGCCACGAGGCCGTAGTCGTGCGGGGTGAGCAGCCTGCCGAGGACCGCGAGGCCGACGACCTGCACCACGAGGCGGACGCCCTGGGTCCCCAGGGTCACGACGGCACCGCGGCCGGCGACGCGGTTGAGGCTCGGGCTCACCGGGTCCACCCGAGCAGCGGGCGGCGCCCGGCCAGTGCGGTGTCGTAGGCGGCGCGGTGCTGCGCGGCCACGACGGCGGGCTCGTGCTCGCTGAGGTCCGGTGCGTCGGCCGGCGGCACGGCGCTGCGCGCGAGGGCGTCGGCCAGCACGTGCTCGTCGAGCTCGCCGTCGTACTCGAGCACCCACCCGGCGCCCACGCGCCGGGAGATCGCCGAGTTGGTCGGCGAGCGCGGCACGAGCACCGGCCGCCCCAGGGACAGCGCCGCGAGGAGGGTGCCGGAGTTGTGCATCGTGCCGCGGTAGGGCAGCACCACCAGCTGGGCGGCGGTGATCTCGGCGGCCAGCTCGGCGTCGTCGACGTACCGCAGCAGGGCGCTGATCCGGGAGTCCGCGGCGCAGGCCGCCTCCACCAGCTCGCCCTGTCCCGCGTGCGGGTGGCCCACCACGCGCAGGCTCGCCGAGGGGTCGGCGACGCGGCGGAAGCAGTCCAGCAGGACGTCGACCCCCTTGTAGGGACGGATGATCCCGAAGTGCAGCAGGCGTCCGGGCACCGCGGCCGCCACGACCGGGCCGCCGAGGACGCGGTCGTAGTGCGCGCGGTAGTGGCTGTGGGCGATCGTCAGCTGCCGCCGCCCGGTCGACACCGGGCTCGCCGACGTCAGCTTGACCGTGAGGTCGACGTGGCGGGAGAAGCGCGCCAGCGAACGCCGTTCCGCGGGGGTCCCGGCCTCGTGGGGCGCGAGGTTGTGGGCCGTCCAGACCAGGGGCACCCCCCGCACCGCCAGGCGCAGCAGGAGCAGGTCCAGCAGGCGGCGGCGCACCACGCGCAGCCACGGGTGGCGGCTGTCGCGCACCAGCTGCTCGGGCCAGTGCGCGTGCAGGACGTCGTAGCGCCCCAGCAGCGCCCGCCGCCAGCTGAAGAACTCCTGCCGGCACCCGGGCGGGACGGCCGACTCCACGAGGTCCGCGTAGGTCGAACCGCCCCTGGTGCTGCGGCGCAACGTGTGCAGGACGCGGAGTTCGCGCTGCGGCACGAGGTGCAGGTTCCGCACCTGCTCGCGCTCGGGGCCCCGCGGTGCGCCGACCTCGGCCCGGAGCCGCACGTCGGCCACCTCAGAGCCACCCGGAGAAGGTGGACATCATGTCGGTGTGCGACCAGCTGGGGATCGAGTGCCCGCTGTCGTGGTAGCGCACCTGCACGTCCGCGGCGACCGGCCGGGCCCGATCGGCCAGCGCCAGGCCGTGCGACTGCGGGGGCACGACGACGTCGACCAGGGAGACGACCGTCTTCAGCCGCTTGCCCTGCCAGGCCGCCTGACCGATGCGGGCGGGGTTCGTGGCGGCGATGAGGGCCGGGTCGTTGCCGTAGGGGGTTCCGATCCGCTGGGGGTCCCGCGCGTACAGCTCCTCGTTGTCGTAGGTTCCGTTCGCGAGGTAGGCACCGCGCATCATCGGGACCATCCCCTTCGCGTAGGTGTAGGTCATGAGGGAACCTCCGCCGGAGTTGCAGCGCGCGAACGCCACGCCGACGCTGAAGACGCCGGAGACCCACGCCGACCAGACGCGCTGGAGGTCGAGGGCGCGCTGAGCGGTCCACAGCGAACCGCCGAAGTTCGGGCAGACGCAGACCGCTCCCTGGTCCACGCAGAGCATCCCCGGGTAGTTGTAGGCGCTGTCCATGGCCGTGTGGGTGCTGCCGTTGGAGTGGTAGTACCAGACCACCGCTCCGGGCTTCCTGCCCTTGAGCGCGGCCGTCCAGGGCACGTACAGGCGGGCGGTGTCCCCGCCCTGGACGACGTCGACGACCTCGAAGGGCTTGCCCCCGAGCCGTGAGGTGCGGGTCGCGTCGCGCCAGACCTCCCCGGGCAGCGGGGGGATCGGCGAGGTCGTCCCGGCGGCCAGGGCTCGCGGTGCGGTGGTCACGGCGAGCGTGGCGGCGGCACCGGCGCCGAGCAGCAGCGACCGTCGGCCGACCTGCGCACGCGCGCCAGCTTCCATGGGTTCACCCTCGTCCGTGGGGTCCTGCGGAGGCCGCCTCACGGCGGAGCTCCGTCCGTGGGCCCCCTGACAGCGCAGAACGTAGCGGAGGGTGAAGGGACCTGCAAGAACCTGTGGCGAAGCTGCAGGGGCCTCCTCCAGACCCCCCGCAGGGCCGCGACGGACCCGCCCGACCCGCGACGGCTCCCCCCGCCCCGCCCGGCGGGCGGCGCATCGGACCTCAAGGCCCGGCGCGTCCCTCCCGATGACGTGAGCAGGACATGGACACGCGGTCCGGAGGCACCGACCGGATCCGCGGACCACCGCCCCCCCGCGGTGGTTTCACGGAGGAGAACGTTGTGACGGACGCCGTGCTGCACCTCGTGCGGCGGGCCACGTGGGGCCCCACCCCCGGCCTGCTCGAGGAGGTCACCCGCAAGGGCACCAACCGATGGCTCGAGGAGCAGCTGAACCCCTCGGGCGTCCCGGACGCCGAGTGCGAGGCGTTCGTGCGCCGCTTCACCAAGATCACCAGGACCATCCCGCAGGTGTGGGCGCAGGAGCGCTACGGCAGCTGGGGCACCATGCAGCAGCTCGGCTACGCGACCATCGGACGCTACTGCTGGAGCCGGCGGCAGCTGTTCGAGGTCGTGTGCGACTTCTGGTCCAACCACCTCAACGTGGTCTGCCCGTCCACCCCCCTGTGGGCCGACCGGCACGACTACGACGCGAACGTGGTGCGCCGCAACGCCCTGGGTTCCTTCGCCGAGATGCTGCTGGCGTCCTCGCGCCACCCCTCGATGCTGCGCTACCTCAACGGCGCCAGCTCCAGGGGGTCGGCCACCAACCAGAACTACGGCCGCGAGCTGCTCGAGCTGCACACGGTCGGCGTCGACGGCGGGTACACCGAGGCCGACGTCCAGGCCGCGGCGCAGGTCATGACGGGCTGGTACTTCCTGGGCGACGGCACCGCCGCGTTCTCCGCCAAGCGGCACGACGGCTCGGCGGCCCGCGTCATGGGCTGGTCCACCCCGGCGCACGACGCCGCGCGCGGTCCCGAGGTGCAGGCCTCGCTGCTGGCCCACCTGGCGCGGCACCCGGCGACGGCCCGCCGCCTGGCGGCGAAGCTGTGCCAGCGCTTCGTCTCCGACACCCCACCCGCCTCCCTCGTCACGGCCCTCGCGAAGGTGTACCTGGACAGCGACACCCGCGTGGTGCCCGTCCTGCGGGCGCTGTTCACCAGCCCCGAGTTCGCCGCCTCGGCCGGCGCGAAGACCCGCCGCCCGCTCGAGGGGCTGGTCGCCGTGGTGCGCGCCCTCGGCATCCAGCCCGGCAGCGCGGGCGCCGGTGGCGCCGACGGGCTCTTCGTCATGGCGCGCGACCTCGGTCACGCCCCGCTGTCCTGGGCGCCGCCGAACGGCTACCCGGACGTCGCCACGGCGTGGGTGTCGGCCGGCGCGACCATGCGGCGCTGGAACTGCACCTGGGAGATCGCCAGCCGGCGCAAGCCCGCCGACCTCAGCTGGCCGCAGCAGGACGCGCTGCTGACCTCGCTGCCCCGCACCTGGGGGGAGTTCGTCCCCCAGCTGGTCCAGCGCCTGCTCTTCCGCCGGGCGAGCGCCGCCGAGACCACCGCCCTGCTGCGCTTCTGCGACAGGCAGCCGAGCACCCCCCTGACCCCGGCCGACCCGTGGGTGAACGCGCGCCTCGCCGACCTCGTGGCGATGGTCCTCGACGCTCCCGGGCACATGGAGAGATGAGCAGATGAGCACTCCCCGCAACCTCGCCGACCGCTACGCCTGCGACGAGGGCCGCGCCTACGGCAGGGCGGCGGCGCTGAGCCGCCGCACGATGCTCAAGGGCCTCGGCGGTGCCGTCGTCACCCTCATGGCCACCGAGTCGGTGCACACCCAGGTGGCGATGGCCGCACCGGGCTACTCCGGCGACGTGCTCGTCGTGCTGTCGCTGCGCGGCGGTTTCGACGGCCTGTCGGCCGTCGTCCCCGGCGGCGACCCGGCCTACTACGCGCTGCGCCCGACGATCGGCGTCCCCCGCTCGCGCCTGCTCCAGCTGGACGGCACCTTCGGCTTCCACCCGGCCCTGCGACCGCTGCTGCCGTTGTGGCAGAACAGGTCCCTGGCCGTCGTGCACGGGGTCGGCGCCCCCGACCCGACGCGCTCGCACTTCTCGGCGATGGCCGAGATGGAGCGGGCGGCGCCCGGCACCTCGCTGCGCACCGGGTGGCTGGACCGGACCCTGGGCGTGCGCGGCACCACCGCGGAGCAGACGTTCGCCGCGGTGCAGGTGGGCAGCACGACCACGCCGCAGTCGCTGGCCGGCCCCGCCCCCGAGCTCGCCACGAACTCCCTGTCGAGCTTCGGCCTCGTGGGCCCGCGCAGCGACGGCGACCGCACCCGCTGGTCGGCGTGCCTGGCGGAGCTGCACGCCACCGGCCCGGACACCGTCGCCGCCCCCGGGCGCGCGGCGCTGGCGGCGGCCACCCGGCTGCGCTCCCTGCCGGCGGCCTCCGCCCCCGGGTACCCCGACAGCGACCTCGGCCGCTCGCTGGCCGACGTCGCGCGCCTGGTCAACGGCGGTGTCGGGGTGCAGGTCGCGACCGTCGACTGCGGCGACTGGGACATGCACGAGGACCTCGGCAAGGCCGGCGACGGCTGGATGGCCGCCAAGCTCACGGACCTGGCCCAGGCGCTGGTAGCTTTCGCCGCGGACCTGGGCCCGCGGATGTCGGGCACCACGGTGGTCACGATGTCCGAGTTCGGGCGCCGCGCCGGGGAGAACGGCTCGGCGGGCCTGGACCACGGCCACGGCAACGCGATGTTCGTGCTGGGGGGCGGGGTGAACGGCGGGAAGGTGTACGGGCGCTGGCCCGGCCTCGGCGAGCAGCAGCTGGTCGACGGCGCCCTCGCGGGGACGACCGACTACCGCTCGGTCATCGGCGAGGTGCTCACCCGGCGCTGCGGCGCGGGCAGCCTGGGGGAGATCTTCCCCGGCCTCGGTGCCGCGACGACCCTGGGGGTCGTCCGCTCGCGGTGACCTCCGCCCGCCGCTCGCGCGAGCACCGGGCGGGGCCGCGCCGCGGCCCGGGC
>NZ_JBJLSF010000012.1:0-78483 GCF_050871885.1 Kineococcus aridisoli
CCCAGCAGCAGGTCGTGGCCCAACCCGCTCAAGGTGCTCACGGTGCCGTCGGGGGTGAGCAGCATCGGCGGTGGGTGCCCGGCGTTGGACCAGCGCAGCCGGGTGATGTCGCGGGCGCGCTCGTCGGTGCTCTGCTCCAGGCGCGCCACGACCGCGGTGGCGGTGGTGCCCACCGCCAGGCCCTCCATCGCCGCATCCAGCCCGGTCAGCACCGCCGCCGGGGCCTGCCCGCTGGAGTAGGCGATGCCGCGCAGCAGCGAGCGCACCTGGCTCATCGCCGCGGCCGCTTCGATGTCGTGGCCCATGACGTCGCCGATGACCAGCACGGTGGCGCCGTCGGGTTGCAGGAAGGCGTCGTACCAGTCCCCGCCCACCTGGGCGGCGGTGGCGGCGGGGCGGTAGCGCACCGCGATCTGCAGGTGGTCCGGCTGCACCGGGTCGGTGAGCAGGGCGCGTTGCAGGCCTTCGGCCACGTGCTGCTGCTGGGCGTACAGGCGGGCGTTGTCCAGGGCCAGCCCGGCGCGGTCGGCGACCTCGCTCGCGGTCAGCAGAGCCTCCTCGCTGAAGTCACCGGAGCTCTGGCCGCGGAAGAGGGTGACCAGCCCCACGGTGCGCCCGCGCGCGCGCAGCGGCAGCACCTGCGCGCAGTGCGGGGCCAGCTGCCGCAGCAGCTCGCGCGCCTCCCCGCTCAGCAGGGCGGTGATCGCCTCGGTGGCACCGGCGGGCACCAGGACCGCCCGGCTGGTGCGCAGCGCCCGGTGCAGGAAGGAGGAGGGGCTGATCGAGCTCAGGCGGACCTCGCGGTAGCGCTCCAGCAGCGGGCGCAGCGCCTCCTGCGCGTGCCAGGAGCTGATGTCGCGCATGGTCCCCTGGTCGTCGACGAGCGTGACGATGCACCAGTCCCCCAGCGCGGGCACCAGGTGCTGGGCCAGGCGGGCCACGGACTCCTCGGGGTCCAGGGTGGAGGCGAGGTCGGCGCTGACCCTGGCCAGCAGGGCCAGCCGCTCGGCGGTGCGCTCGGCGGCCCGCTGCGCTCGCCGGGCTTCGCGCTGGGCGGCTTCGGCGGCGCGCTGGGAGACCTCCGCAGCACGCACGGCGGCCTCGGCGGTGCGCAGCGCCTCCTGCGCCGCCGCCCGCTCGGCCTCGGCCTGCTGCTGCGCGGCGCGGCGGGCGGTGACGTCCAGGAAGTACACCGACAACCCGTCGGGGTCGCGCCAGGCCCGCACCTCGTACCAGCGGTCCAGCGGGGCGGGGTAGTACGCCTCGAAGTTGACCTGCTCGCCGGTGTCCACCGCCCGGCGGTACTGCACCTCGAACTCCGTCCCCACGGCGTCGGGGAACAGCTCCCACACGTCCTGGCCCAGCAGTTCCTCGCGGGTGCGCTGCAGCAGCTTCTCGCCCTCGGCGTTGACGTAGCTGAAGCGCCAGGAGCGGTCCAGGGAGAAGAACGCCGACGACATCGACTCCAGCACCCGCGAGACGCGGGCGTCCTCGTGCCGCTCGGCGGTGGTGTCGTAGACCGCTCCCAGCAGGTGCGCCGGGCGCCCGTCGGCGCCGTCGAGCACCTCCCCGCGGGCCTTGACCCAGCGGGTGCCCCCACCGGGCAGCACCAGGCGGTACTCCGCCTCGAAGGTGCCGCCGGTGCTCACGGCCCCGGTGAGCAGCCGGCGCACCCGGGGCAGGTCGTCGAGGTGGACGCGGTCCTCGAAGGCGGCCATGGTGCCGTCGAAGTCCGCGGCGGTGTAGCCGAACAGCTCCAGCACCCGTTCGTCCCAGGCCAGGACGCCGGTGCGCAGGTCCCAGTCGAAGCTGCCCACCCCGCCGGCGGCGATGGCCAGCTGCCAGCGCAGCCGGTCGGACTCGTACTCCAGCGACAGCGCCGACAGCTCCAGCTCCGCAGCGGCCGCGACGGCCAGCTCGCTCAGCACCTCCACGTCCGTGCTGCGCCAGGTGCGCGGGGCGGGGTCGAAGACGCACAGCGCACCGACGACGTGCCCGTCCGCTCCTGTCAGGGGGACGCCCAGGTAGGCGCCCACCGCACCACCGGTCACCGGCGGCAGGGAGGCCACCCGCGCGTCCGCGGCGGCGTCCTCGACCACGAGCGGCGCCCCACCGGTGGCCGTCACGGTGCACAGCGAGTCCGCCAGCGGGCCGGTGAACCCCACCAGGGCGGGGTCCTGGCCTGCGACCGCGCCGATGGTCTGCACGTCGGTCAGCAGCGAGACCTGCGAGGCGGGGGCCGCCAGCAGCCGCGCCGCCAGGCCCGCCAGGCGCTGCAGCGCCGGGTCCGCCGGAGCGCGCACCAGCCGCTGGGCGGCCTGCACCTGCGCCGCGGACCCCGTGGGCCGCCCACCGGGAGCGGCTCCACCGCCGGGCCGAACGCTGCGGTCCGCAGGCCCTGGTGCTGCATCCACTGCCCGACCTCGACTTCCGCCTCACCCGTCGCGCCCGTCTGGTTGAGGGCTGCAGCGGCCCCTCGGGGTCCCACCGCTGCCGTCAACACTACGGGCGTGCCGGTGGGTGCTCGGCTTGCCGCTCCCCCGCCCCGGCAGCACATCGGGAGCACCGCGTCAGCGGCTCCGCACGAGGACTGCGGGGAGGCGCCCACCTCGAGTGCAGGCGCGAGGAGAGGACCGATGGCCCAGCTCGTCCTGGAAGCTCGGCTCCCGGCCGTCTCCACCGCCCGTCTCTCGGCCGTCTCCACCGCCCGTCGCCGGGTCGTCGACGAGGTCGCCCGTCGCACCGTGACGTGCACCGGACCCGTCGACGAGGACCTCGTCGAGCTGCTGACCTCCGAGGCGGTCGCCGACGCAGTGCGTCACGGCACCGGCCCGGTCACCGTCGACGTGCTCTGCGCCCCGGGGGCACGAGGCTCAGCCGTCCGCGCGCGCCGTCGTCCCCTCCGGCCCGCCGGTCCCGTCGAGCCCGCCCGCCGGCCGCGCGCCGGCCGGTGCGGGAGCCGCGCCGCCGAGGGAGTGCAGCATCCGGCCGACGTCGACGCCGGTGGTGCGCTTGAGCACCTCGAGGGTCTCCTGCAGGTTGCTGCCCACGGAGCGGCTCAGGGCGCCCGCGCCGTCGTTGGAGATGACGGTCAGGTCCTTGATGCCGGCGATCGGGCTGGCCAGCGCCTGCGCGACCTCGGGCAGCACCTCCAGGGCGCGCTGGGTGAGCGCGGCCTCGCCGAACTCCTTCAGCGCCTGCGCCTCCTTGGTGAGCGCCTCGGCCTTGGCGGCACCGGTCGCGGACAGGGCCTCGGCCTGCGCCTGCCCCTCCAGGCGCACCGCGTTCGCGTCCGCGGTGCGCCGCTGCAGCTCGGCCTCCGCGGCCAGCCGCACGCGCGCCGCCTCCGCCTCGGCGGACAGGCGCACGCGCTGCGCGTCGGCCTGGGCGGCGGCGACGGCGGCCTGCTGCTCGGCCTCGGCGGACAGCACCCGCGCGGTCTTCAGCGCCATCGCCTGCTGCTCGGCCTCGTAGCGGCGGGCGTCGGCGGGCTTGCGCACCTCGGTGTCCAGCGTGCGCTCGGTGAGCTCGGCCTGGCGCTGGGCGACCCGCTCCTGCTCCTGCAGGACCTGCTGCTGGGCGGCGGCCTCGGCCAGCCGGCCGGCGGCGTCGGCCTCGGCGGCCGCCTTGTCCTGGTCGGCGCGGAACTGCGCCTGCTGCAGCGCCAGGTCGCGCTGCGCCTGGGCGATCTTGGCGTCGGAGAGCGCCTTGGCCTGCTGCGCCTCCTGGGCGTTGTTCGCCTCGGCGATCTCGGCGGCGCGGCGGGCGTTGGCCGCCTCGGGCCGGCCGAGGTCCTTGAGGTAGTTCCCGTCGTCGCTGACGTCCTGGATCTGCAGGGTGTCCAGGACCAGCCCCTGGTTGTTGAGGCTGGTGACGGCCTCCTCCTCGACCTGGCGGGCGAACGCGACCCGGTCGCGGATGATCTCCTCGACGGTCAGCGTGCCGATGACCCCGCGCAGGCTGCCCGCGAGGACCTCCTGGGTGAACGGCTCGATCTCCTTCTGCTGCTGCAGGAAGCGCTGCGAGGCGGCGCGCACGAAGTCCTCGGTGCCGCCGACCTTGACGATGGCGACGCCGTCGACGTTCAGCCGGATGCCCTGGCGCGAGACCGCGCCGCGGATCGAGATGGGGATGCGCACCGAGGACAGGGACAGCCGGTGGGCCTGCTGCACGAGCGGCTTGACGAACACGCCGGCGCCCATGACGACCTTCTGGCCGGACAGGTCGGTGGTCACCTCCCCCGTCTGCGGGTTGGTGACCGGCCTGCCCTTCTTGCCCACGATGATGAGCGCCTCGGACGGGCTGGCGATCTTGTAGCGCGCCTTGACGGCGACGACCGCCACGAGCAGCAGGACGACGAGCGCTCCCACGGCCACGGCGGCCAGGACGATGGTGTCCACCTGGCTCTCCTCCTGGTCCGGCACCGGGCGCCCGCCCCGGCTGCGACGACGGCGTCGTCGACCAGGCGTCCCGCTGCACCTGCCGCCACCCTAGCCACCGGCGCGCCCGGCACCGGGTCCCTGCCACGATCGGGTGCATGCCTTCCTGGACCGAGCACGTCATGTGGTGGCACGTCTACCCCCTGGGCTTCACCGGGGCGCCGGTGCGCCCGGGCGAGGAGCACGACGGGGGCACCGGCGCGCGCCTGGTCCGCCACCGCCTGGGCCGGCTGGAGGCGTGGCTGGACCACCTGGTGGGGCTGGGCCTCAACGGCCTCGCGCTGGGCCCCGTCTTCGCCTCCTCCACCCACGGCTACGACACCGTCGACCACTTCCGCATCGACCCGCGCCTGGGCGACGAGGCCGACTTCGACCACCTGGTCGCCGCCTGCCGCGAGCGCGGGGTCCGCGTCCTGCTGGACGGCGTCTTCAACCACGTCGGGCGCGCGCACCCGGCCTTCGCGCAGGTGCTGGCCGAGGGGCCCGCCGCGCAGGCCGCGCAGCTGTTCCGCGTCGACTGGACCGGCTGGCGGCCGGGCGAGCCGGTGCGGGCGGAGGTGTTCGAGGGGCACGAGCAGCTCGTCGCGCTGGACCACTCCTCCCCCGCCGTGGTGGACCTGGTGGTGCGGGTGCTGCGGCACTGGCTGGACCGCGGCGCGGACGGCTGGCGGCTGGACGCCGCCTACGCGGTCCCGCCGGGGTTCTGGGCGCAGGTGCTGGCGCAGGTGCGGGCCACCCACCCGGACGCCTGGTTCACCGGCGAGGTCATCCACGGCGACGCGGCTGCGATCGTGAGGGAGTCCACCGTGGACTCCCTCACGCAGTACGAGCTGTGGCAGGGGGTCTGGCACTCCATCGCCGAGCGCAACCTCTTCGAGCTCGCCCACGCCCTCCAGCGCCACGACGCCCTGCTGCCCGTGTTCGTGCCGTCGACGTTCGTGGGCAACCACGACGTGACGCGCATCGCCTCGGCCGTCGGCGCCGACCTCGTCCCGCACGCCCTCGCCGTGCTGTTCACCGTCGCGGGCGTGCCGAGCGTCTACGCCGGCGACGAGTTCGCGCTCACCGGGGTCAAGGAGCAGCGCCTGGGCGGGGACGACGCCGTGCGGCCGGAGTTCGGCGAGCGGCCGCCGGCCGAGGACTCGCTGGGACCGGACGCGCGCGCGGTGCTGCGCGCCCACCGCGACCTCATCGCGCTGCGCCGGCGCCGCCCCTGGCTGCACCGCGCGCACACCGACGTCGTGCACCTGACCAACCGCCAGGTGCTGCTGCGCACCGCCACCGGCGCCGGCGCCGTCCTCGTGGCGCTCAACCTCGACGACGCCCCGGCCGCGCTGCCCGCGGCCGACGCCCGCGCGCTGGTGTGCGGGGCGGCGGAGCTCGACGGCGGGCACGTCCGGCTGGCCGCGCGCGGGTGGGCGGTGCTGGAGGGCTGACCGTGCCCGCGGGGCCCCGCTCGCGGGCGGCCCGGTCCGTCAGGCGGCCGGCGCCCGCACGGCCTGCTCCACCCGCTCGCGCCGGGGCCGTCCACCCGGCACCGAGAACACCCCGGGCACACCGCCCAGCAGCCGCCAGGCCAGCAGCGAGAGGGCGGTCGCCGCGACCGTCAGCACGAGGGGCAGCGCGGGGGTCGCCGGGGAGACCGCCGCCACCAGGGACGCGGAAGTGGACAGGACGCCGCACGCGACCGCGATGGGCAGGTAGTGCACGAGGTAGACCGCGAGGGTCCGCTCGCCGAGGTGGCGGAGCGGGCGGCCGGTGCGGGTCCCGGCGAGGGTCGTCGAGAGGCTGACGCCGGCCACGACCGCGAGCGGGGCCAGACCCACGGCCACCAGCCGACCGAGGGGCAGCAGGTCCGCCACGAGGGCTCCGGCCACCACGACGAAGGCGGCCGTGGAGACGAAGGCCGCGCGGGCGTCCAACCGCGCCACGCGCTCCAGAACCCGCTCGCGCAGGTGCAGGGCGGCGAAGAACCAGAAGACGTTGGCTCCCGTCTTGTCCCACCCGGTGTTCCCGGTGGACAGGACGCCGCTGGTGAAGAGCACCGACACGACGGCGGCCACGGTGAGGAGGACCGCCGGCGACGACCTCCTGCTGGCCCACGCGGCGATCGAGTACAGGACGAGGGCGTAGAGGAACCAGAGCCCTCCGTTGGGCAGGACGAGCATGAGCGCGGGTTCGCGCCAGTCGGAGGGGTCGCTCGTCGGCAGGACCCACGGGACGAACTGGAAGACCGCGAAGCGGACGGTGGACCAGAGGACGTACAGGTGGAGCAGCGGCCACAGGCGACGGCGGAACAGCTCCCCGAACGAGTCCGTCAGCAGCCGCTGCGCGAACAGGCCCGAGGCGAAGAAGAACAGCGGCAGGGACGCGGACAGGGCCACGACGCGGGTGGCGTCCGCCTGCCAGCCGTCCACGAGGCCGAGCGGTGTGAGGAAGAGCCCCGCGTGGTAAGCGACCACGCCGAGGATGGCCAGGCCCTTGGCGACGTCCACCCAGTCCAACCGCGTCGCGGCCGCCCGGACGGCAACGGGTGCAGGCATGGGCCACCTCCTCGTCGCGCGACATGCTAGCGGCGCCGGTCGCGCGGGCGGACGGGAACGCTGCAGTTCCGCGGCGGGTCAGGCCGCGGGGAAGCCGGCCGTGCGCACCCGGTTCCGCACCAGGAACTCCCGGTCGACCTCGACGCCCAGACCGGGTGCCGTCGCCACGGTCACCACCCCGGCGTGCGCGACCACCGGGGTGGTCACGTCGCGGGCGTAGTACTTCTCCGACGCCGACACGTCCGAGGGCAGGGTGAAGCCCGGCAGGCTGGACAGGGCGACGTTCGCGGCGCGGCCCACGCCGAACTCGTGCATGCCGCCGACCCACGCGGGCCAGCCGAGCTCCCGCGCGAGGTCGTGGGCGGCGACGGCGGCGCTCAGGCCCCCCATCCGCGACACCTTGACGTTGAGGACGCGGCCGGCGCCCAGGGCGTGCGCGGTGCGCAGGTCGTCGAGGGTGTCGATGGACTCGTCGAGGCAGACGGGTGTCGACACGCTGCGCTGGAAGGCCGCCGAGGTCGTGAACGCGCGCGGGGCGAAGGGCTGCTCGACCATCGTCAGGCCGAACGCGTCCAGCGCGCGCAGCGCGGCCAGGTGCCCGGGGTCGTCGGTGTAGGCGCCGTTGGCGTCGACGTGCAGCAGCAGCCCGTCGCCGAACGCCTCGCGCACCGCGCGCACCGGTTCCACGTCCCAGCCGGGCTGCACCTTCAGCTTCACCCGCGGGTACCCGGCCTCGAGGTGGTGGTGGCGCACCTGCTCGAGCAGGTCGTCGATCGTCGCCTCGATGCCCAGCGAGACCCCGGCGACGACCTCCGCGCGGGTGCCGCCGAGGGCGCGGGCGAGCGGCACCTGCGCGCCCTGCGTCCACAGCGCCCACGCGGCCGCGTCGACCCCCGCCGCGGCGAAGCGGTGACCGCGGACCCTGCGGTAGGCGCCGGCGACCTGCTCCGGCCGCTCGACGTCGACGCCGACGACGGCCGGCAGCAGGTACGTCGTGGCGACGTGCCAGCTCGTGGCGACGGTGTCGGGGGCGTAGAACGGGTCGCTGGGGCAGGCGACCTCCCCCCAGCCGGTGCGGCCCTCGGCGTCGGTGAGCTCGACGAGCAGGTGCTCGAGGAAGCCCTTGCGGTGCGAGCTCGTCTGGAACTCGTGCACCAGGGGCAGGCGCACCTGGTGCAGGTCGGCGCGGACGATCTTCACGGCTGCTCCTGGGGTCGGGGTGGGGCCTGCCGGTCGCTCCCGCCGGCGCGGCGCGCGGGCGCGGCGAACCCGTAGACGGAGCCGCCGCCCTCGCCGCGCCCGCACGTCACCGCGACCAGCCCGGCGGCCAGCAGCTCGTGGAAGCGCGCGCGCACCCGCGCCCGCGCGGCGGCGTCCACCTCCCCGGCGGGCACGACGAGCCGCTCGGCCACCTGCGCGGGCGGCGGGTTCGCCTCGAGGTCCCACTCGACGACGACGCGGTCGGTGCCGGGGCGGAAGTAGAAGTCGTCGACGTACCAGCGGGCGCGGGCGCCGAGGACGTCGAGGTTGAAGTGGGCGTTGCGGCCCAGGACGGGGTCGTAGGCCCAGCGCATCGTGCGGACCCCGTGCGCGCGCACCGCCTCGGCCTGCGCCTGCTTCAGCTGCCGGCCGAGCCCGCGGCCCTGGTGGCCGGGGGCGACGGCGGCGCTCTGGGAGTAGTGGTACTCGCCGTGCTCGTCGCGGGCGTGGACGCCGTAGGCGAACGCCACGAGCCGGCCCGCCTCGAGCAGGCCGACCGCCGAGCCGCCGTTGCGCACCAGGGCCGACAGCAGGCGGGGGTTGAGCTCCATGCCCGGCTCGCCGTGGCCGAGGACCTGCCGGTACAGCGCGCACGCCTGGTCCTGCAGGTCCGCGGTGTCCAGCACCGCGCTGGTCAGCACGGCGGGCCGCAGCGGCACGCGGACCCGGCAGGCACGCCGCCAGCATTCCGCCCGCCGCCCGGCGGGTGCAAGCAGGCGGGCGGCGCGGTCCGCCGGGAGCGCGGGCGCCGCGGGTCAGCGCTCGTAGACGTCCGGGACGCCGTTGCCGTCCGCGTCGACGCCCTCCTCCTCCTCGATGCGCCGGTAGGCGCGGTTGCGGGTGGAGAGCACGACGGCGGCCAGCACGGCGGCGACGGCGGAGCCGACGAGGACGCCGAGCGTGACGTGCTCACCGGCCGCGCTGCCCTCGCCGAAGGCCAGCGAGCCGATGAGCAGCGAGACCGTGAAGCCCATGCCGGCGAGCATCGCCATGCCGATGACGTCGACCCAGCTGAGGTGCTCGTCGAGCTCGGCGCGCGTGAGCTTCGACAGCAGCCAGGTGGTGCCGACGATGCCGATCGGCTTGCCGAGGACCAGACCGGCGATGACGCCCAGGGCCACCGGGTCGCGCAGCGCCTCCGCCAGGCCCGAGGCGCCGCCGACGGCCACGCCCGCGGAGAACAGCGCGAAGACGGGCACCGCGAACCCCGTCGACAGCGGGCGCCAGCGGTGCTCGAAGACCTCCGACAGGCCGGGGCCGGCCTCCGGGCCGCCGGCGGCCTGGCTGCGCAGCACCGGCACGGCCAGCCCGAGCAGCACGCCGGCGACCGTGGCGTGGACGCCGGAGGCGTGCACGAGGCCCCACGTCAGCAGCGCCAGCGGGACCAGCAGCCACCAGGCGCGCACCCGCCGCTGGACCAGGACGGTGAACAGCGCCAGCGGCACCAGGGCCAGCAGCAGCGGCGTCCACTGCAGCTGGTCGGTGTAGAAGACGGCGATGACGGTGATGGCCAGCAGGTCGTCGACGACGGCCAGGGTCAGCAGGAAGGTGCGCAGCGCGCTCGGCAGGTGCGAGCCGACGACGGCGAGCACCCCCAGCGCGAAGGCGATGTCGGTCGCCGTGGGCGTGGCCCACCCGGCGAGCGCCCCCTGCGGGGAGTCCGGGTGCAGCACCGCGACCAGCACGAAGAGCAGCGCGGGCACGGCCATCCCGCCGACGGCCGCGGCGATGGGCAGCGCCGCCGCGCGCGGGTCGCGCAGGTCGCCGGCGACGAACTCCTTCTTCAGCTCCAGGCCGGTGACGAAGAAGAAGATCGCCAGCAGCCCGTCGGCGGCCCAGTGCTCGATCGACAGGTCCAGGTGCAGCGAGGCCGGGCCGAAGTGGAGCTGGCGCACCTGCTCGTAGGTGCCGCCGGGCAGGTTCGCCCACACGAGGGCGAGGACGGTGAAGACGAGCAGCAGCAGCCCGCCGGTCGTCTCCTGGCGCAGGACGTCGGCGATGCGGCGGGCTTCGGCGTAGGAGCCGCGGGAGAACAGGCGGCGCGGGGAGGTGGCGGGCATGCGGGAGCACTCGCTTCCGGGGTCGACGAAGGCATCGCCGACCAGACTTCCCGGCACACCCCGCGCCGACCATACGCGATCGGCGGGCACCGCGGGTGCCCGCCGACGACGGGCGCGACGGGTGCGACGGGCGCGACGGGTGCCCCGGGCCACCGCAGCGCCGGGCGGGCCGGACTCGGGCACCATCGACGGCAGTGCCCGTGCCGAACGACCGGAAGGACCCTGCCGTGAGCGGTGGACTCGTAGCCCTGCTGGACGACGTGGCGGTGCTCGCGCGAGCGGCCGCCGCCTCCGTCGACGACGTCGGCGCCGCCGCGGCGCGCGCGAGCGTCAAGGCCGCCGGCGTCGTCGTCGACGACACCGCCGTCACCCCGCAGTACGTGCGCGGCCTGACCGCCGACCGCGAGCTGCCGATCGTGCGGCGCATCGCGCTGGGCTCGCTGCGCAACAAGCTGCTGCTCATCCTGCCCGCGGTGCTGCTGCTCAGCCAGTTCCTGCCGTTCCTGCTCACCCCGCTGCTCATGCTCGGCGGCGCCTACCTGTGCTTCGAGGGCGCGGAGAAGGTGTGGGCCAAGCTCAGCGGCCACCACCACGGCCACGGCACCGACGGCACCGCGCTGCCGGACGAGAAGACGGTCGTCTCCGGGGCCGTGCGCACCGACTTCATCCTGTCCGCGGAGATCATGGTCATCGCGCTCAACGAGGTCACCGACGAGCCGTTCCTGTCCCGGGCGGTGATCCTCGCGGTCGTCGGGATCCTCATCACCGTCCTCGTCTACGGCGTCGTCGGCCTCATCGTGAAGATGGACGACATCGGCCTGCGGCTGGCCGCCCGGCCGAGCCCGGGCGTGGCCCGCTTCGGCCGCGGCCTGGTGGTGGGGATGCCCAAGCTCCTCACCTTCCTCACCGTCGTCGGGACCGCGGCGATGCTGTGGGTCGGCGGTCACATCCTGCTCGTGGGCAGCGACGAGCTGGGCCTGCACGCCCTCTACGGCGCCGTGCACCACCTCGAGGAGGCCGCCCACGAGGCGGCCGGCGCCGTCGGCGGCCTCGTGGGCTGGCTCGTCAACACCCTCGCCAGCGCGGTCGTCGGCCTCGTCGTCGGCGCGCTCGTCGTGGTCCTCGTGAGCCTGCTGCACCGCCTGCGCGCGGGCCGCTCCGCGCAGGCCGGCGCCGGGCACTGACGCGCCCCGCGCTAGAGCAGGGCGGCCAGCCGCAGGCCGAGCGCGGCGGCGAGCAGGGTCAGCACGAGGTTGCCGCCCAGGTTCGCCGCCGCCGCCCGCAGCGCCCCGCGCCGCGCCAGGTGCACGGTGTCGACGGCCGCCGTGCTGAACGTGGTGAACCCGCCGCAGAAGCCGGTGCCCAGCACGAGCCGCCACGCGTCGCCGGCACCGGCGAGCACCAGGCCGGTGAGCAGGCCGAGCAGGAACGAGCCGGTGACGTTGACGACGAGGGTCCCCCACGGGAGGTCGCCGGCCCGGCGGGCGCGCACGGCGCCGTCCACGGCGAAGCGGGCGGCGGCGCCCAGACCGCCCGCGAGCACCAGCAGGACGATCACGCGGCCCGCCGGCGGCCGACCGCGGCGGCCAGCGCGGTGCCCGCGGTGGCGGCGAGCAGCCCGCCGGCCAGGCTCGCGGCGGCGTAGCCCAGCGCGAGGTGACCGCGCCCGGCGCCGAGCAGGAGGTCCAGCTCGACGGCGAAGGCGGACCACGTGGTGAACCCGCCGCAGAACCCGGTGCCCAGCAGCAGGCGCCGGCGCCGCAGCGCCGCCGTCTCCGGTCCCCGCCGCAGCAGCGCCTCCAGCAGCGCGCCGAGCGCGAACGCGCCGGTCAGGTTGACCGCCAGGGTCGCCAGCGGCCAGCCGGCGACGGCGGGGACCGCGACGCCGACCGCCCACCGGGCCAGCGTCCCCGCCGCGCCGCCGGCGGCGACCAGGGCCAGCAGCCGGGGGTCGCGGTGGGCGGGTCTCACCCGGCGATGATGCCCCGGGGAGCGCGCGCGGCGCGCGGGGCCTCAGTCCCGGGGGGCGTCGGCCAGCGGCCAGCCGCCGGCGGCCAGGTGGGAGGAGACCCGGGTGACGTCGGCCGGCGAGGCCTCGTCGAGGGTCGCCTCGTTGATGAGCCGCTCGACGTCGGCGGTGGTGATGACCTCGCCCTGCTGGGCCAGGTCGGCCAGGTCGGCGGAGATCTGGCGGACCTCCAGGTCGGTGCACTTGCGGCGCAGGATGCCCAGGAGGGCGACGTAGTCCTGGCGCGGCACGCCGGCGGGGTAGCCGGCGCGCAGCCAGTCGACGACCCGTCCGGCGATGCTCGTCGAGCTCGTGGCCACGGTGGTCGCTCCCCTCACTCGTCGGCGATCGTCGGGACGACGTGCTCGAAGCTCAGCGTCTTGCCGAAGCCGCTGGCCACGATGAAGGTGATGCCCGTCGCCACGACGAGCACGACGACGGCGAAGCAGACCACGGCCAGCACCTTGCCGACCGGGTGCCCGGGGGCGTGGCTGGTCTCCGCGTCCCCGCCGGCGCCGTAGGCCATCGCGCGGATGCCGGCGGAGAACAGCACGGGGATGCCCGCGCCGAGCACGAGCCCGACGAGCAGGATCTGCCCGACCGCCCGCAGGGCCAGGTCGATGACGTCCGCCACGGACCGCTCCTCTCAGACCGCGGCCGGGGTGCGGTCGGCACCCTCGGTCGCGTCCCACTCGTCGTTGACGTTGCCGGCGTGCACGGGGTTCTTGCGGGAGTGGACCAGGACGGCGGCGGTGAAGGCCAGCAGGACCGCCACGACCACCGCGGCGCCGAGCAGCCCGCCGCCGAGCACGTCGCCGATCCACCACATGAGCGCCCCCACCAGGCCCGCGGCGGGGATCGTGGTGAGCCAGGCGACGACCATCCGGGCCGCGACCCGCCAGCGCACGGTCGCACCGGGCTTGCCCAGCCCGGAGCCGAGCACCGAACCCGTCGTCACGTGGGTCGTCGACAGCGCGAAGCCCAGGTGGCTGGAGACGAGGATGACCGCGGCCGACGAGGTCTCGGCGGACATCCCCTGCGGCGGGGCGATCTCCACCAGCCCCTTGCCGAGGGTGCGGATGATGCGCCAGCCGCCCAGGTAGGTGCCGGAGGCGATGGCCAGCGCGCAGGAGGCCTTCACCCAGAACGGGATCTCGGTGGTGCTGCTCCAGTGCCCGGAGGCGATGAGGCCCAGGGTGATGACACCCATCGTCTTCTGCGCGTCGTTGGTGCCGTGCGCGAGGGAGACCAGCGACGCGGAGCCGATCTGGCCCCAGCGGAAGCCCTGGTCGGTGAAGCGGGTGGCGACACCGGAGACCACCTTGTAGACGAGCCAGGTGGCCACGGTGGCGACGACCGCGGCGACGACGGGCGAGGCGATCGCGGGGACGATGACCTTGCCCACGACGCCGTCGATCTCGCTGCCGTCGCCGCTCCAGTTCACCCCGGCCCAGCCCAGGCCCGCCACGGTCGAGCCGATGAGGCCGCCGAACAGCGCGTGCGAGGAGCTGGAGGGCAGGCCGAGCAGCCAGGTGAGCAGGTTCCAGACGATCGCGCCGACCAGACCGGCGAGCACGATGAGCAGCAGCGCGGAACCGCCGCCGGAGAGCAGTTCCGGTCTCGGCGACCCGTCGGCGTCCTGGATCTTCACGACCGCGTTGGTGACGGTGAGGGCCACCTCGACCGACAGGAACGCGCCGACGAGGTTCAGGACGCCGGAGAGGGCGACGGCGGTCTTCGGCCGCAGTGCGCCGGTGGCGATGGACGTGGCCATCGCGTTCGCGGTGTCGTGGAAGCCGTTGGTGAAGTCGAACGAGAGAGCGACCACCACGACCAGCACGAGGATGACGGTTGCGGTCTCCACGTACGAGAACGCTGCACCCGGTCCGGTGATCGGGACAGCCGGATCCGGGCCGCCCGTGGACATTTCACCGGCTGTTCACCGACGGGCCGGAACTCCAGCGCCAGGGCGGCGACCGGCCGTCGCCGGCGTTGGTGGTCAGGCTCCCACGGTGTCCGCGACGGCCCCCCCTCCCCCGCGTCCCGCCGGCGCAGGGGGCAGCTGCTGGAACAGGTGCAGCCGCGCACCCCCGCCGCCCCGCAACTGCTGGAGCAGCTGTGGCAGCGCGTCGCCGAGGGCTTCGCGCGGCTGGCGTCCTCCCGCTGGGTCGCGGCCGTCATCGGCGGACTGCTGCTGCAGGCCGCCGGCGCGCGGGGCGCCGCACGCAGGTGCTGGAGTGGTTCCAGCACTGGGTGCTGACGAGCCTGCTGCTCACCCAGGTGTTCCTGTTCGCCGCCTCGCAGTTCGCGGCCACCGCGGGCCTGCTCGTCGACCTCGCCCTGCTCGGGGTGGTCAGCGCGGGCCTGGCCGCCCGCCGCCTGCGGCCCGGGGTCAGCTCGCCGGCCGGCGGTCCGCCTCCAGGATCGTGCGGGCGCTGACGACCAGCAGCGGGTCCGGCATCCCCACGAGCTCGTGGTCCTTGTCGTCGTAGGCGAAGCGGGACAGGACGTGGCGCATGGCGGCCAGCCGGGCGCGCTTCTTGTCGTTCGTCTTCACGACCGTCCAGGGGGCGAAGGCGGTGTCGGTGCGGGCGAACATCGCCTCCTTGGCGGCGGTGTAGTCGTCCCAGCGGTCCAGGCTCTCCAGGTCCATCGGCGACAGCTTCCACTGGCGGACCGGGTCGATCTGGCGGATCGCGAACCGCGTCCGCTGCTCGGCGCGGGTCACCGAGAACCAGAACTTCACGAGGTGGATCCCGTCGTCGACGAGCATCTGCTCGAAGAGCGGGACCTGGTTCATGAACCGCTCGTACTCGCGGGGGGTGGCGAAGCCCATGACGCGCTCGACGCCGGCGCGGTTGTACCAGGAGCGGTCGAAGAGCACGAACTCCCCGGCCGCGGGCAGGTGCTGCACGTAGCGCTGGAAGTACCACTGCGTCGACTCGCGCTCGGAGGGCTTCTCCAGCGCGACGACCCGGGCGCCGCGCGGGTTCAGGTGCTCCATGAAGCGCTTGATGGTGCCGCCCTTGCCGGCGGCGTCGCGGCCCTCGCAGAGCACGACGATCCGCTCCCCGCTGGACTTCAGCCACCGCTGCAGCTTCAGCAGCTCGATCTGCAGCAGCCGCTTCTGGGCGTCGTACTCCTGCCGGGACAGGCGCTCGGGGTAGGGGTAGTCCTCGCGCCAGGTGTCGACCGGGCTGCCGTCGGCGCGCAGCAGGACGGGTTCGTCCTCGTCGTCGAGGACGGTCATCCCGGCGTCGGCGAGCAGGTCCACGCGTTCTCCTCCAGCAGGGTTCCCCGGCGGTCGCGCCGGGCCGGCGGCCACCGGCGGCTGGCACGGTACGTCAGGCACCGCGCTCCCGCAGGCCGGCTGCGCCCGATCGGGGGGACGCCGGGGTGAACTCCCGCTGAACGGCGCGCTCGGCGCCGGTCGGGCACCGCTCAGCGCCGGTAGCGCTCCACGAAGCGGCGCAGGACCAGCGGGGCGTGCTCGGCGCGGGAGCGGCGCAGGCGCGCGACGACGTCCTCCAGCTGCCCCGGGGGGAAGTACCCCTCGTCCCGGTAGGCCAGCACCCGCTGGACGATCCCGTCCACGTCCAGCTCCGGGTGGAACTGGGTGGCGTACAGGTTGCGGCCCACGCGGAACGCCTGGACCGGGCAGGTGGGCGAGGAGGCCAGCACCACCGCGGACGGCGGCGGCACGCGCAGCGCCTCCTTGTGCCCGACGAAGGCGTCGAAGACGGCGGGCAGGCCGCCGAGGACCGGGTCGTCGCGGCCGGCGTCGGTGAGGCCGACGGGCACCGTGCCGATGGGCTCGCCGTAGGTGGTGTCGACGAGACCGCCCTGGTGGACGCCCAGCGTGCCGACGCCGTAGCAGGCGCCGAGGAAGGGGAAGTCCGCGGCGACCACCCGGTCCAGCAGCGCGCCCAGCTCGCGCTCCACCCGGCGCTGGGCCGCGGTCTTGGTCTCCTCCGGGTCGCTGGTGCAGTACGGGCTGCCGCCGACGACCACGCCCGACAGCTCGTCGAGGTCCACCTCGGGCATCGGGTCGCGCTCCAGGCGCACCCGCACCAGCTCGTGCGGGCGCAGGCCCCCGTAGCGCAGGACGGCGGCGTGCTCGGCGTCCGCGACGGCGTCGTCGGCCCGGGTGGCCAGCAGCAGGAACGGCTTCACGGGCGCACGCTAGCCGTGCACCCCGCGCCCCGCCCTACGCTGGGGGCATGTCAGGACATGGTGCCCAGGGTTCGCTGGACGACGGCCGCCTCGGCGCGGGCGACCCCACCGACCCGGCCAGCCACCACGAGGTCAACTTCCGCACCCGCAAGTGGGTCCGCCCGGAGGACCTCAACGCCAACGGGACGCTGTTCGGCGGCAGCCTGCTGCGCTGGATCGACGAGGAGGCGGCGATCTACGCGATCCTGCAGCTGGGCAACGGCGCGGTCGTCACCAAGTACATCTCCGAGATCAACTTCGTCTCCTCGGCCCGGCAGGGCGACCTGATCGAGATGGGGCTGCGGGCCACGCGCTTCGGCCGGACCTCGCTGACGATGCGGGCCGAGGTCCGCAACATGATCACCCGCAGCAGCATCCTCACCATCGAGGAGATCGTCTTCGTCAACCTCGGCCCCGACGGCCGGCCCGCCCCCCACGGCTACTCCACGATCACCTACGCCCGCGACCGCGTCCCCGCCTCGACGCGGGTGCAGGATGCTGCGCGTGAGCACCCCTGACCTGCTCGGCGGCGCCGTCCTGCACGGCGGCGAGCGCGCCACCCTGCACCTGTCCCGCGACTACCCCCACCCCGTGGCGGCGCTGTGGACGGCGCTGACCCTGCCGGAGCTGACCCGCCGCTGGTGGGCCGACCTGCGCGCCGACCTGCGGGTGGGCGGGGAGTTCTCCCTCATGTGGCTGTCCGGGCCCGCCGACGGCCTGGAGTGGTGGCCCGGCGAGGTCACCGCGCTCGACCCGCCCCGGCTGCTGGAGCACACCAGCTCCGAGCACGGCCTGCTGCGCTGGGAGCTGCAGCCGCTGTACGCCGGCGCCCTGCGGGCGCGGACCCGGCTGACGCTGACGAACGAGCTGGAGGGCGAGGACGCCTGGGTGCCGATGTCGCTGGCGGCCTGGCACCTGCACCTGGAGCAGCTGCAGGTGGCGCTGGAGGGCGGCGGCACCGAGTGGACCACCTGGGGCACGAGCGCGGACCGGCGCCTGCGCGCGCTGCGGGACGCCTACGCCGCGGCCCTGCCCGGCGTCGACTGAGCTGCCGGCGGAGCGCGACCCCCGCTCCCGTGACAAGGAAGCTTGACACGGCGGGCGGGACGCGCGATCGTCGTGCCATGACAAGCGACCTTGACACGCGCGGACCCAGCGACGGCGACCGCGCCCGCTCGCGCGCCTACCTGCGCGACTTCGCGCCCGCCATGGCGGCCTACACCGTCGTCGTCGTGGCCGTGGGGACCTGGGGCGGTCTCGGCGGCGACAGCCCCTGGCGCTACGCCTGGGCCCTGCTGCCCGTCCTGCCCGTCGGACTGGTGGTGCGCGCCGTGGCGCGCGGGCTGCGCCGCTCGGACGAGTACGCCCGGCTGCTGCAGCTGAGGGCCCTGGCGGTCTCCTTCGCCGCCGCGATGCTCGCCAGCGTCGCGCTGGGGATGCTGGCGATCGCCGGTGTGCCGCTGTCGGCGGAGCTGCTGCCCTGGCTCGTCTTCGGCGCGGGCATGCTCACCTGGATCGTGAGCGCCGCCCTGTCCGGCCGCGGCTGACGGCGGCACCGCCGTGGACAACCGCATCCGGCAGCTGCGGGTGGAGCGCGGCTGGACCCAGGCCGCGCTGGCCGACCTGCTGCAGGTCTCGCGGCAGACCGTCAACGCCCTGGAGACGGGCCGCTACGACCCCAGCCTGCCGCTCGCCTTCCGCATCGCCCGCCTGCTGCAGCAGCCCATCGAGGCGATCTTCGACCCCGGCGAGGAGCTGGACGGCCCGGTGGGCGCCCCGGCCCGGTGAACGGGTCAGCTGCCGCCGGCCGCGGCGCGCACCCCCGCCAGGAAGCGGGTCAGCTCGGCGGGCTGGGCGAAGGTCACCGTGCGCGCGCGGCCGCTGTGGTGGGCCACCGCGACGTCCTCCACCCGCACCCCGAACATGATCAGCTCCATCGCCAGCCCCTCGGGCACGAAGTCGTGGGGGTGCAGCTCCAGCGCCTCCGCCCGCCCCTGCTCGTCGAGGGAGGACCACCACTGCTCGAGGGGGACGGATCGGCTCACCCTGGTGCATGCGGCACGACGCGCCGGGCGCTTGACGGGCCGTCCCCCGAACGCAGGCGCAGCGCCACCCGATCGGATCGCCCGCGTGGCCCCGCGAGGCACTCCGGTCCCCGATGATGGGCGGGTGCCGCACCGCCGAGACCTCGCCGTCGCCTCGGCCGACCTCTTCACCGGCCTGCTGCGCCGCACCCACCTGTCCCGGCCCGACCAGCTGGCCGACGTCGTGGCCGAGGAGGCCGGCGCCGCCCTGGACGCCGAGGACGTGGTCCTGTCGCTGGTCAACCACGAGCACACCGCCCTGGTCCCGGTGCCCCGCCGCGACGCCCCGGCGCGCGAGGAGCAGCCCGTGGACGGCTCCATGGCCGGGCGGTCCTTCGCCGGCACGCGCGTGCTGAGCGCCGACGCCGGCCCCGACCGGCACGGGCGGCCGCGGCGGCGGCTGTGGGTGCCGCTGCTGGACGGGACCGAGCGCCTGGGCGTGCTGGAGCTGACGGTCCCCGTCGGCGCCGGGGGGACGGACGTCCCCGCGGACGAGGTCGCCGTCTGGGAGCGCTACGCGCACCTGGTGGCCATGGTCACCATCTCCAAGAGCGCCTACGGCGACGTCGTGGAGCAGGTGCGGCGCTCCAGGGCCATGACCGTGGGCAGCGAGCTGATCCACGCCGTGCTGCCCCCCAGCACCTGCGCCACCGAGGGCCTGGTCCTCAGCGGGGTGCTGGAACCGGCCTACGACCACGGCGGCGACGCCTACGACTACGCCGTCAACGCCGACGCGGTGCACCTGGCCATCTTCGACGGGATGGGCCACGGCCTCGCCGCCGCCGGGCTGACCACGTTCGCGCTGGGCACCTACCGCGCCGCCCGCCGCTCCGGCGCGGACCTGCGCCGGACCTACGCCGACGTCAACGAGGCGGTGCTGCAGCAGTTCGGCGGGGACCGCCACGTCACCGCCGTGCTGGCCCGCTTCGAGCCCGACAGCGGGCGCCTGACCTGGATCAGCGCCGGGCACCCGCCGCCGCTGCTGCTGCGCGGCTCCCAGGTGGTCAAGGCGCTGCGGGCCAAGCCGGCCTTCCCGCTCGGCTGGCCGTTCCCGGTGGACCCCGACGCCGACCTGGTGGTCGCCGAGGAGGTGCTGCAGCCCGGCGACGCGGTGCTGCTCTACACCGACGGGCTCACCGAGGCCCGCCGCCCGCACGAGGACATGCTCGGCATCGAGGGGCTCGCCGCCTTCCTGACGCAGGAGGCCGCCGCGGGGCAGTCCGCGCCGGAGACCCTGCGCCGGCTGCGCCGCGCGGTGCTGGACCGCCAGCAGGGGGTCCTGCGCGACGACGCGACGGCGCTGCTGGTGGAGTGGCGCCGCGGCAGCGAGCAGGACGTGGTCCCGCAGACCGTCCTCTGAGCGGCCGGGGTCAGCGGATGCTGCGGGCCAGCTGCAGCAGCGGCTCCGGGGCGTCGTCGCGGGGCAGGACCAGCTCCACGAACGCGGCGTGGCCGGGGTCGGCGCGCACCTTCGCCAGCACCTCCACCAGGTCGGCGGGCGTGCTCGCGCGGTGCACGGGCACGTGCGGGGCGCCCAGCGCCGCGGGCAGCTTCGTCCAGTCCCACTCCACGACGTCCTGGTAGGGCGCCTCGGGGCTGCGGATGGCGCGCTCGACGGTGTAGCCGGAGTTGTTGACGAGCAGGACGGTCGGGGTGAGGCCGAGCGAGAGCAGCCGCCCCAGCTCCTGCACCGTCAGCTGGGCGGAGCCGTCGCCGATGACGAGCACCGTCTCGCGGCCGGGCTCGGCGAGCATCGCCCCCAGCGTGGCGGGCAGCGTGTAGCCGATCGAGGACCACACCGGCTGGCCCAGCAGGTCGCAGCCGTCGGGCAGCACGAGCTCCAGCGCGCCGTAGAACGACGTGCCGGCCTCGGCGACGAGCAGCGTGCCGGGCAGCAGCCACTGCTGCAGCAGCGGCCACAGGTCGGCGTGGGTGAGCGGTCCGTCGGGGTGGGCCGGCACGTGCCGGGCGGGTGGCGCGACGTCCTGGCGCGGCAGCGGGGCCGGGCGCGGGGAGCGCGCCTCCAGGACCTCCTCGAGGATGCGCAGCGACTCCTCCAGGTACAGGCCGTAGAACGGCTGCCCGGCGATGCGGGCGTGGTCCAGCTGCAGGTCCACGGCCTGCTCGGGGTCGAAGGCGTGGGTGAAGGAACCGGTGAGGAAGTCGGTGAGCACGACGCCGGCCAGCACCAGCGGCGAGGCCTCGTCGACGCGGCGGCGGGTGGCCGGGTCCCGGGTGAAGCGGCCCGCGTAGACGCCGAGGGTCGCCGGGTGCGACTCGTCGAGCATCGCCTTGGAGGCCGACTGGGTCGCCACCCGCACGCCGTTCTGCGCGGCCAGCGCCCGCACGAGGTGCTCCAGCCGGCGGCGGTGCAGCCGGGGCCCCGCCAGGACCGTGACCTCGGGGCTGGCGCCGAGGAAGTCCGCCAGCGCGCGGCGGAACTCCTCGGCGGCGCCGGCGTCGCTGCGCAGCACCGGCAGCAGCCGCGACAGCGGCGCGGCGGAGACCCGGGCGAGCGCGACGTCGGAGGGGATGCCCAGGTAGACCGGCTGCGAGGAGCCGACGGCGGTCATGAGCGCCTGGTCGATGCTCGTGCCCGCCCCCTGGGCGCGGACCACCACCGCGCACGCCGTGACCTCGGCGGCCACGCGCACGAAGTGCCCGAAGTCGCCGTCGGCCAGGGAGTGGTGCAGCAGCGCGCCGTCGGCCATCGCCCGCGTCGGCGGCAGCCCGACGACGTGGACGACGGGCACGTCCTCGGCGCGGCTGCCGGCGAGGGCGTTGACGGCGGACAGCTCCCCCACGCCGAAGGTGGTGACGAAGGCCGCGGGCCCGCGTCGCAACCGAGCGTGACCGTCGGCGCAGTAGCCGGCGTTCAGCTCGTTGGACGAGCCGATCCACCGCAGCCCGCCCGCGTCGAGCACCTCGTCGAGCAGGGCGAGGTTGAAGTCGCCGGGCAGGCCGAAGAGGTGCCGCAGCCCGAGCTGCTCCAGCCGCCGGGCGAGGTAGGCGCCGACGCTGACCGTGCCGGGATCCGTCCCCGTGTCCGCTCTCACCCCCCGAGGACACCTCCTCGCGGTCGGAACGTGCAACAGCGGCGCTCGCCGTTGGTCGGATCGACCAGTTCCGGCCACGTCGATGCGCATAGAGTGGTCGACGTGACCAGCCTGGACGAGACCGACCGGCGCCTCCTGCTCGCGCTGGACCGCGATCCGCGGGCCACCGTCGCGCAGCTGGCCCTCGACCTCGGCCTGGCCCGGGGCACCGTGCACAGCCGCCTGGAGCGCCTGGGCGCCGAGGGCGTCCTGCGGGCGAACTCCACCCGGCTGGACCCCGCGCGGGTGGGGCTGCCGATGCGGGCGCTGGTCACAGCGGGTGTCGAGCAGAGCGAGTTCCCCGGGCTCGTGGAGGACGTCTCGCGCATCCCCGAGGTCGTCGAGTGCGTGGGCATCTCCGGCGACTCCGACCTGATGATCCAGATCGCCGCGCGCGACGCCGACCACGTCTACGACATCACCCAGCGGATCATGCGCTGCCGCGGCATCCGCCGGACCTCGACGTCGATCGTGCTGCGCGAGCTGCTGAGCTACCGGATGGACCACCTGCTGCGCTGACCGCCGGGCGCGCTCGTCGCTAGGGTCGGTCGGTGGCACCGACGGCACCGCACGCACCCGGAGCACCGGCCCCGCAGCCCCCCGCCGGGCAGCCCCCCGCCGGGCAGCCCCCCGCCGGGCAGCCCCCCGCCGGGCAGCCCCCCGCCGGGTGGGCGGCCTGGGCGCTGACCGCCGCCGCGCTGCTGCCGGTGGCGCTCGCCGTGCTCGCCACCGCGCAGGTGCTCGGCGGCGCCCTCGACGAGCGCTGGTTCGCCTCGTACTCCACCGACGGCGACGGGGAGACGACGATGACCGTGGACCCGGGTGTGACGTTCTGGCAGCGGTGGTCGGTGCTGGCGCTCACCGTCCCGCTCACCGAGGCGCTGCTGGCCTCCGCGGCCGCCTGCACCGCGCTGGCCGTGCTGCGCCTGGTGGGCCGGCCGGCCTGGGTGGTGCCGGGGCCCGTGGCGCGCTGGGCCGCCGCGGGCGTCGCCTGGGCGACCGCGGCGGCGAGCGCGACCGCGCTCGCGGTGGTGCTCACGGCGGCCGGCCGGCCGGAGGGCGAGAGCTACTTCAGCAGCAGCGGCTCCCTGCTCGTCGACGCGGGACCGCAGGGCGCCCAGCTGCTGGCCGTCCTGGCGGTGGCGGCGGTCGCGGGTGCCGCGCTGGTGCGGCCGGGCGCACCCGCGCAGGCGCCGGAGCAGGCCTCGGGCCCCGGGCCGGCGACCCCGGTGGACCCGCCGGCCCCGGAGGCACCGGAGGCCGAGGCACCGGACGCCGAGGCACCGGACGCCGAGGCACCGGAGGCCGAGGCACCGGAGGAGGGGGCACCGGAGGAGGGGGCACCGGAGGAGGGGGCGGCCGCGGAGCTGCCCCGGCCCACGGCCGAGGAGTACGCCCTCTACCGCCGCCCGCGCCCGTGACGGCCGGGCGCGCGGCACCGCCCGGCCCGCCCGGGGAGGAGGTGGAGGAGGACGGCACCGGCGAGGGCTGGTCGTGGGTGTTCTGGCTCGCGGCCGCGGCGGCCGCCGCCCCGCTGCTGGTGAGCGCGGAGGTGGTCCGGCGCGCCCTCACCCGCGGGGCGCGGGAGTGGTCCGGACCGCAGCCCGGGGAACCGGCGCAGGTGTTCGCCGACCGCTGGTCGGAGGTGGTCGCGGTGGCGCAGACCGGCTGGAGCACGACGTCCACCGCGCTCGGGGCGCTCCTGCTGGCCGCGGTGGTGGTGGCGGGCCGGCCCGGCTGGCTGGTGCCGCCGCGCGGTGGCCGGGTGGCGGCCGCCGCGCTCGCGGCCGCGAGCGCCGCCGCGGCCGCGGCGAGCGGGGCGCTGTCGCTGCTGGTGCTGCTGCAGCCGCCGACGGCGCTGCAGCTGCACCGGCAGCCGCCGGGGACGCCGCGGGGTCCGGGGCTGCTGGACTGGGCCGTGGACGGCGGTCTGCACGTCCTGGCGCTGGTGCTGGGCCTCGTGGTCGTGGGACTGTGCCGCACCGGCGCGGCGGGTCGCGGTGGCGGACGCCGGCTCGGCAGGATCACGGGTGTCCGCGACGAGGTGTGAGACCGGGGTGCGAGGAGGTGGGTGCGTGCCGTCGCCGTTCGCCGCCGAGCGCCTGCCCGACGGGAGCCGCCGCTACGGCCACCGCGCGGTCGTGGCCCGCCGCGCGCTGCTGCTGGGGGTCGTGGGCGTGGGCGCCGCGACGACCGCGGGGGTCGCGCTGGGCGGGGACGACGGCGAGGACGGCGGCGCCGGCCGCGCCGTCGCCGCCGACCCCGCCACCCAGCCGCAGGCGCAGCCCGCGGCCACCACCGCCCCTCCGGCCGCGCCTCCCGCACCACCGGCGTTCTCCACCACGGACGCGGCCAGCCCCTGGGTGGTGGTGAACAAGCAGCACGCCATCGACCCGGTGGAGTACGTGCCGCCCGCGCTGACGACGGTGGCCGGCAAGCAGGTCTCCAGCCTCATCGCCCCCGAGCTGACCGCGCTGCTGGCGGCGGCCCGGGCGGAGGGCGTGCGGCTGGCCCTCACCAGCGGCTACCGCTCGCTGGACTACCAGCGGGGCGTGCACGCGCGGGCGGTGGCGCGGGAGGGGGCGGCCGAGGCCGAGCGGTACTCGGCGCGCCCCGGCCACAGCGAGCACCAGACCGGGCTGGCCGTCGACTTCGGCAGCACGACCGACGCCGGCTGCACGCTGCGCGACTGCTTCGCCGACACCCCCGAGGCGCAGTGGCTGGCCGCCCGCGCCGGCGCCTACGGCTTCCTGCTGCGCTACCGCCCCGAGGACACCGCCGTCACCGGCTACGCGGCGGAGTCCTGGCACTACCGCTGGGTCGGCGTGGACCTCGTGCAGCAGATGGCCGAGCGGGGTGTGACGACGCTGGAGGCGTTCTTCGGCGTCAGCGGGGGTCCGCAGTACGCGTGACCGGCTCGTCGCGCAGGTCGGCGGTGCGGCGCGAGGAGCGCCGGGTGATCAGGTGGAGCACCACCCCGACGAGCAGCAGGATCCCGGCGCGCAGCCACACCCCGGCCTCCTGCTGGGTGAGCAGCCCCACGCAGGAGACGATCCCCAGCACCGGCAGGACGGCCGGCGTGCGGAAGTGCCGGTGCTCGACGCGGTCGCGGCGCAGCACCAGGACGGCGGCGTTGGTGGCGATGAAGACGAGCAGCAGCAGTAGCACGACGGTCGCGGCGAGGGTCGCGAGGTCACCGCTGAGCACGAGCGCCATCGACACGATCGTGGTGACGACGATGGCCACCCACGGGGTGCGCCGGCCGGGCAGCACCCGCCCCAGCACGGGCGGCAGCAGGCCCTCGGTGGCCATGCCGTAGGTCAGGCGGCTGCACATGATGGCCGTCAGCAGGGCGCCGTTGGCGACCGCGATGAGCGCGACGAGGGAGTACAGCCAGCCCGGCAGCCCGACGTCGGCGACGCGCACGACCTCCAGCAGGGGCCCGTCGGAGTCGGCGATCTGCGCGGGCGCGACGGCCGTGGAGACCGCCAGGCCGACGAGGACGTAGACGACGCCGGCGACGGCGAGACCGCCGAAGAGGGCCCGCGGGTAGGTGCGGCTGGGGTCGACGGCCTCCTCGGCGAGGTTGGCGGAGGTCTCGAAGCCCACGAAGGAGTAGAAGGCGAGCACGGCGGCGGCCAGGACGCCCGCGGCCGGCGACTGGGTGGAGGAGAACTCCAGGACCCGGCCCGGGTCGCCCTCGCCGCGGCCGAGGACGACGGCGGCCAGCACGACGATGAGCACGAGGCCGCTGACCTCGATGACGGTCATGACGACGTTGGCGCGCAGGGAGTCCTTGATGCCGCGCGCGTTGAGCAGCGCGACGAGGGTGAGGAACACCAGCGCCGTCGGCAGCGCGGGCAGGTCGACCAGCGCGCCGAGGTAGTCGCCGGAGAACGCGAGCGAGAGGCCGGCGACGCTGGTCACCCCGGCCGCGAGCATGGAGAAGCCCACGAGGAAGGAGACCAGGGGCTTGCCGAACGCGCGCTGGGCGAAGACGGCCGTCCCGCCGGCCTTGGGGTACTTCGTGACGAGCTCGGCGTAGGAGGCCGCCGTGAGCAGCGCCAGCAGGAGCGCGACGAGCAGGGGGACCCAGATCGCCCCGCCCACCTCGCCGGCCAGCTGGCCCACGAGCGCGTAGATGCCCGCGCCCAGCACGTCGCCGAGGATGAAGAGGAAGAGGAGCTTGCCGGTGACGGCCCGCCGCAGTCCCGGTCCGGCGGGGGTCGTGTCGAGTGTGGTGTTCACCGCTGCCTCCTACCCACCTGCGGATCACCCGAACCGCCCCGTGCGCCGTCCGGGTGCGCCGTTCAACCCGGGCGGTCCGCCTGCCGATGCAGCAGGCACGCCGCGCACCGGCGCCGGCGCACCCGCGCACCCCGGAGGTCCCCGTGCCGAGCACCCGCCAGGCCCCGCTCTACCGCGCCGCCTTCGACCTGGTCGCCGCCCGCGCCTGCGGGGAGCACGCCCTCTTCGCCGCGGTCCTGCGCGAGCTGCGCGAGGACTTCGGCGACCTGTGCGCGGTGGGCACCTTCGCGGTCGCCCACGCCGCGCTGCGGCTGGTGTGCGCCACCTCCGGCAGCACCGGCGCCCAGGTCCTGGCCCGGGTGGTCGTCAACGACGTGCCCGCCGCCCGCGACGTCGCCGCCGACGTCCTGGCCGTGCTGGCCCGCGCCGGCGACGACCTCGCCGCCGCCTGCGAGGCCGCCCGGCTGCTCGGGCGGGGCCCGCGCGCCGAGGACGCCATGGTCGTCTTCACCGACGTCGCGCTGGCGCTGGTCACCCGCACGGCGGCCCTGGCCGGCGTCGGCGTCCCCGCGGTGTCCCAGCACCTGCGCGAGCAGGTGGAGTCCTCCCTCGCCGGCGACCTCGCCGCCTGAGCGGCCCCGGTCCGCGGACCCGCGAGGAGGACGGGGAGACCGGCGGGTCGAGTACCTTGCGGTTCTAAGGTGCTCGTGCCACAGTCGGGTGTGAGCGGTGAGCTGACCTTCGACCTGCACCTGCTGACCGCCCGGCTCGACCGCGCCGCGGACCGCCTGCTGCGCGCGGAGCTCGACCTGCCGTACCGCCGGTTCCTCGCCCTGCTGCTCGTGGGCGAGGGCGTCCCCACCCAGCGCGTGCTCGCCGAGGGCCTGGGTGTCACCGAACCCTCGACGAGCCGGATGGTCGCCGTCCTCGCCGAGGCCGGACTGCTCGACGTGTCGGCTCCCGCGGGCGGCGGGAACCGGCGCGGGCTGCGCCTGACCGCCGCCGGAGCGCACCTGGTCGCCACCGGGCGGGCCCTGCTCGAGGAGCGCTTCGCCGCGCTCGTCGCGGCGAGCGACTTCCCCTACGCGGAGTACGCGCAGCAGACCCGGCGCCTCATCGAGGTGCTGGACGACGACGAGACGGGAGCACCCACGTGAACGGATCGACGGTCCTGCTCATCGCCCACGCGGGCAGCGCGCTGGTGTGCCTGGGCCTGGGCGCCCTGGTCCTGCTGCGCAAGCGCAAGGGCGACGCCGCGCACCGCCGCGCGGGCTGGTGCTGGGTCGCCGGGATGACGTTCGTCGCGACGAGCTCGTTCGCCATCCGCGACATCCGCGACGGCCGGCTGAGCCTGCTGCACGTCCTGTCCGCGATCACCCTCGTCAGCCTGGTGCTGGGGATCCGCGCGGCGCGGCGCCACGACCTGCGGGGGCACCGCAGCAACATGCGCAACAGCTGGTTCGGCCTCGCCGGGGCCTTCCTCGGCGCCGTCGCGGTGCCCGGCCGCGACATCCCGGTGTTCGTCGTGACCGAACCGCTGGGCGCGCTCGCCGCCGCCGGCGCCGTCGCGGCCGTCACCGCGGTGCTCGCGCTGACCACCCGCCTCGTCGAGCGGCGCGGCAGCGGGCGGCGCGGCGGGCACCGGGGGGCGGCCGTGCCGGAGGCCGTCGGCTGACCCGGCGGGTGGGCTGGCGTGCACGCGGTGTTGGCCCCGGGTTCGAGCCCGGTTCGCCGGGCAGTGCCAGGTTGTGCCTGCCCTGAGCATCGAACTGAGAGGTACCCGGTGTCTGACGACCAGTCCACCACGAACGACGAGTCGATGCCCGCTCGTCGCGGTTTCTTCACCCGCCGAGGCCTCCTCGGCACGGGCGGCCTCGCCACCGCCATCGTCCTCGGCCAGGGGCTGCGCGACGCCTCGTCCGCCGCGGCCGCCGCCCCCGCGTACGTCCCGGCGCAGCTGAACGTCAAGGACGCGCACTACTCCACCACCGTGCGCCGCGTGCTGAACGCCGCGACGGCCACGGGCAGCGCCGTGCGCATCCTGCCGGTGAACCGCGCGAAGTTCCAGGTCGGCGCCACGTTCGACCTGCGCATCGAGGCCACCGGCGTGGACCCCGAGACCACCAGGATCGTCATCAAGGTCAACGACGGCAACGGCCCCGCCCCGCTGCTGAGCCCGGCGCCGGTGCGCACCAGTTCCGCGCCCGACTCGGTCGAGGTCACCTACCCCGGCCTGATCTACCCCGCGGCCGGCTCGTACACGATCGCCGCCGCCGTCAGCTCCTCGGCCGGCGAGGCCTCCCAGGAGGTCAAGCACGAGGTCGTGCTCAGCGACGCGAAGGGGAAGAAGGCCAAGAACGTCATCTTCTTCCTCGGCGACGGCATGGGCCAGGCCGCCATCACCGGCGCGCGCATCCTGTCCAAGGGCATCACCGAGGGCAAGTACGACGGCCTGCTGGAGATGGACACCCTCGACCACCGCGGCAACGTCACCACCTCCGGGGTCGACTCCATCGCCACCGACTCGGCGAACTCGATGTCGGCGTACATGACCGGCCACAAGTCGGCCGTCAACGCCATGGGCGTCTACCCCGGCAACTCCGAGGACCCCACCGCCAGCCCGCGCGTGGAGACCATGGCCGAGATCCTCAAGCGCTCGCGGGAGATGTCCATCGGCATCGTCACCACCGCCGAGATCCAGGACGCCACCCCGGCCGCGGTGTTCGCGCACACCCGCCGCCGCTCCGAGTACGTCGACATCATGGACCAGGCCCTGCAGCCCGGTCAGATGCCCGACGTGTTCATGGGCGGCGGCCGCGCCTCGCTGCTCCCGCAGTCCGAGGAGGGCTCGCGCCGCGAGGACGACCGCAACCTCATCGAGGAGTTCAAGGACAAGGGCTTCGCCTACGCGGGTTCGCGCACCGAGCTCGCGGCGGTCATGGCCGCCGGGACCCCCGACAAGCTGCTCGGCACCTTCACCCTGGGCAACCTCAACGTCTACATCGACCGCGAGATCACCCCGAACCCGGAGGTGCTCGGCGACTTCACCGACCAGCCGGGCCTGGTGGAGATGACGAAGGCCGCGCTGGAGGTCCTGGAGAAGAACGACAAAGGCTTCTTCCTCATGGTCGAGGGCGCTTCGATCGACAAGTCGGAGCACCCGCTGGACGGGCCGCGCGCCGTCTACGACACCATCGAGCTGGACCAGGCCGTCGGCGTCGCCAAGGAGTGGGCGGCCGGCCGCGACGACACCCTCATCGTCGTCACCGCCGACCACAACCACGCCATGAGCATCGCCGGCACCCACACGCTGTCCAAGGAGGGCTCGCCCGCCCGCCAGCAGAACGGCGTGTACGCCGACGCCGGTTTCCCGACCTACGTGGACGCGGACGGCGACGGGTTCCCCGACGACCCGAACCCGGACGTGCAGCTGTTCTTCGGCTGGTCCAACCACCCGGACCACCCGGACGACTTCGCGCACAACCCCGTGCTGCAGCAGCCGGCCCTGGAGGACCCCGCCACCGAGCAGGCGTTCCCCAACCCCGAGCGCGACCCGGGCGCCGTCGTCCAGATCGGCAACCTGCCGCTGGACGAGACGAACTGCGTGCACACCGTCGAGGACGTCTTCATCGGTGCCTCCGGCCCCGGCTCGGAGGGCTTCGCGAAGCTGCTGGACAACACCGAGGTGTTCCACGCGGTCTGCGCGGCCCTCGGCCTGCAGATCCCGACCTACGACCTGCTGAGCACCCGGGGCAAGGTCGCCGAGGCCGAGGTCGCGGCCCAGCAGACCGAACTGGTCGGCTGACCCGGCACGACCCGCACGAGCACCACCCGCACGAGCACCAGGGCGCCCTCCCCCGCACCCGCGGGGGAGGGCGTCGTGCGTGCACCCGGCCGGTTCAGCCCAGCAGCGAGCGCACCCGCGGCGGGCAGCCGGTGGGGTCCAGGAACCGCTGCGGCAGACCGGCCCGGGTGCGCAGCGCCGCGTAGCGGCCCAGCGGTGCGTCGCAGGGTTCCACGAGCCAGTCGCGGTCGGCCTGGGCGCGGGCGAACGCGTCGACGTCCTCGACGAGGTAGGCGCCCCCGGCCCCCAGCTCCAGCTCGACGTCGTGCTCGTGCAGCAGCACGGCCGCCACCGCCGAACCCGGCGCCGCCAGCAGCGCGCTGTCGCGGTCGGGCCGGTGCAGCAGCGCGAAGCCGGAGCGCTCGAACCCCGCCAGGGCCTGCCGCAGGTTCGTCACCGGGTGCACCTCGAACAGCAGCCTCACCGCCGCACCTCAGTGGCTGCCGGTGCCCCGGCGCGACTGCAGCACCGGGTCGACGAGCCGCTCGACGACGGCGCCGGTGGCGAGGGCGGCGACGGCCGCGTGCAGCACCTCGACGACACCCTCCCCGCGCTCCCAGGTGCGCGGCGGCGCACCGGCGCCGGTGGCGTTCTCCAGGGTCTGGTCGACGATGACGCGGGTCAGCGTCTGCACCACGTCCGCGCGCACCGCGACCAGCCCGCTGGCCCGCCACACCCCGCGCAGCGCACCGAGGGCGACGCCGGTCGCCACGTTCATCGCGGCGGTCGCCGCGACCGGGCGCTCGTCGTCGCCCGGGGAGCGGCCCAGCAGGATGAGCAGGGTCCGGCCCTGCACGTAGGAGGCGGGCCGCCCGGTCAGGGCGCGTTCCGCGCGCTGGCCCAGCGCCATCGCCGCCGCACCCACCAGTCCCCCGGCGGCACCGCGGGCGGCGGCACGCGCCAGCACCGCCCGTCGTCCCCTCGACCCGTCCACGCCGCCACCCCGCCCGTCCACGCCGCCACCCTGCCCGGCCGCGCCCCGCGGCGCCAGCGAGGCCCGCGGCGGGAGTCAGCGGCCGGCGGGCCCCGCCACGTGCAGCACGAGGATCGCCACGTCGTCCTCGCGGGTGTCGCCGAGGTCGGCGACGAGGGCGTCGCAGACCTCCTCGGCGGAGCGGTCGCGCAGGTCGGCGACGCGCCGGCGCAGCCGCTCCAGCCCCACGTGCAGGTCCTCCCCGCGGCGCTCCACCAGGCCGTCGGTGAAGAACACCAGCGTCGAGCCGGGCGGCAGCGACGCGGTGTGGTCGTGGCGGGGAGCCTCCGGCTGCAGGCCCAGCAGCAGGTCCGGCGGGGTGTCCAGCAGGCGGGCGTCGGCGCCGGGGGCCACGAGCACGGGCGGCAGGTGGCCGGCGTTGGACCAGCGCAGCCTGCGCACGCCCCCCTCCTCGCCCTCCCCCTCGGGCGGTTCCACGTGCGCGAGCACGGCCGTGGCCACCGAGGGGACGTGCAGCTGGTGCATCGCGCGGTCCAGGCCGGCGAGCACCTGCGCGGGGGTGGCGCCCAGGGCCGCGCACACCCCGCGCAGCAGGTTGCGCAGCTGCCCCATCTGGGCCGCGGCCTCGCGGTCGTGCCCGGCGACGTCGCCGATCGCGAGGACCGTCGCGCCGTCCGGGGAGGAGAACCCGTCGTACCAGTCGCCGCCCACCCGGGCCCCCTGGCCGGCCGGCAGGTAGCGCACGGCGACGCGCATCCCCTCCGGCTGCACCGGGGCGGTGAGCAGGCTGCGCTGCAGCGCCTCCGACATGCCGCGCTCGGCCTCGGCGGCCTGCAGCCCGGCGAGCGTCTGCGCGCACTGGGCGGCGAAGGCGTCGACGAGCTCCAGGTCGCGCTCGGCGAAGCGCTGCGGCTCGCGCCAGCCCACCGCCAGCGAGCCCAGCGTCGCGCCCCCCGCCCGCAGCGGCAGGCAGATCCACGCCTGCATCCCGGTGGCCGCGACCACCTCGTCCATGCCGGGGGCGGCGGCCAGCACAGCCTCGAGGTCGGGCAGCACGATGCGGCGGCCGGTGGCGGCGGCCAGGGCGACGGGCATCGCGTGGTCCACCGGGACCCGGCTCCAGGCCGCGGCCGCCTGCGGGCCCAGGCTCTCGGTGAGGGAGAGCCGCAGCTCCTCGCCGCTGCGCACGGCGACCGCGCCGCCGTCGGCGCCCAGGACGGCGAGGCCGCGGTGGACGACGGTGTCGGCCAGCTCGGCGGTGGTGCGCGCGGCCGCCAGCTGCACCGAGACGGCGACCAGACCGGCGAGGCGGGCGGCGGTCTCGGCCTGCGCCGTGAGCGCGCCCCGCAGCTCGTGACCGCGCACGTGCAGGTCGGCCTCGGCGCGCAGCTCCCGGCTCAGCTCCCCGACGCCCAGCGCGGCGTCCAGCGCGGCGTCCCCGCCGCGGGCGTGCACGAAGGGGGTGACGTCCTCGACGCGGTGCACGACCAGGCGCACGCGCCCGTCGCCGTCGAGCACGGGCGCGTTGAACGGGCTCCACCAGTGCTCGGTGAACCCGCCGCGGCCGTCGGGGACGTCGTAGCGCTGCAGCGGCATGGTGTCCGCCTCGCCCGTGCGCAGGACCCGCCGCAGCGAGTCCCCGAGGTTCGCCGTGGCGCGGGCCTCGGGGGTCTCGGGGTTGTCCGGGAACGCCTCCAGCACGTGCCGGCCGAGCAGCTGCCCGCGCGGGCGGCCGGTGGCGCGGGCGTAGGCGTCGTTGACGGCCACGATCCGCAGCCGCGCGTCGAGGAGGAGCAGCGGCGTCGGCAGCGCCGCGAAGACGGCCGCGTGGTCGACGGCCGCGTCGAGGCCCTCGTCCGCACCCGCGTCCACGTCACATCCTCAGCAGCCCGGCGACCCGCAGCACCGCCGCGCCGGCCTCGTCGGAGGCGTCGAGGTCGACCTCGGCGACGACCGCCCAGTCGCGGTCCCCCGCCGGGTCCACGACGACCTGGCGCACGTACCAGGTGCGCGGGGAGCCCTTCGGCTCCGGGCCCGAGCCGTCGTCGACCTGCAGCAGGTGCGGGCCGCGCGCGTCCGGGCCGGTGCCGATGCTCTCGTGCTCGTCGTAGTAGGCGTCCAGCTGGTCGGCCCAGGTGTCCTCGTCGGGCGAGCCGTCGAGCGCGGCCAGCTGCTCGGGGCGGTCCAGCGCGCACAGCTCCACGAAGCGGAACACCGCGTTGCGCACCAGGACCCGGAACGCGCGGGCGTTCGCGGTGACCGGCGGGGCCTGCTCCTCCTGCGGTGCGAGCACGTCCTCGACGTCCTCGACGTCGACGCCGTCGCGCAGCGCCTCCCACTCGGCCAGCAGCGAGGAGTCGGTCTGGCGCACGACCTCGCCGAGCCACTCCACGAGGTCGGTGAGCTCCTCGGTGCGGGCGTCGTCGGGCACGGTCTGCCGCAGAGCCTTGTAGGCGTCGGAGAGGTAGCGCAGGACGAGGCCCTCGGAGCGGGCGAGCTGGTAGAAGCCGACGTAGTCGCCGAACGTCATGGCCCGCTCGTACATGTCGCGCACGACGGACTTCGGCTTCACCTCGTGGTCGGCGACCCAGGGGTTGCCCGAGCGGTAGGTCTCGTAGGCGGCGCGCAGCTCCTCGGCGAGCGGCTGCGGCCACTCGACGTCCTCCAGCTGCGCCATCCGCTCCTCGTACTCGACACCGTCGGCCTTCATGCGCGCGACGGCCTCGCCCTTGGCCTTGGAGCGCTGCGCGAGCAGCACCTTCATCGGCTCGTCGAGCGTGGACTCGATGACGGAGACGACGTCGAGGGCGTAGGTCGGCGAGGCCGGGTCGAGCAGGTCGTCGATGACGGCCAGCGCGAACGGCGACAGGGGCTGGTTGAGGGCGAAGTCCAGCTGCAGGTCGGCCACGAGGCGCACCTGGCGGCCGTCGGGCAGGGGCGCGGGCAGCTTCTCCACGACGCCGGCGTCCAGCAGCGCCCGGAACAGCTCCACCGCGCGGCGCACGTGCTTGAGCTGGTTCTTGCGCGGTTCGTGGTTGTCCAGCAGCAGGTGCCGGGCGGCCTCGACGGGGTTGCCGGGGCGCTGCAGCAGGTTCAGCAGCATCGAGGTCGTCACCCGGAAGTGGCTGGTGAGCTGCTCGGGCTCGGCGACGACGAGCTTGTCCATCGTCGCCTGCGACCAGGAGACGAACCCCTCGGGCGCCTTGACGCGCTGCACGCGCTTGAGCTTCTTCGGGTCGTCGCCGGCCCGCGCGACGCGGCGGGCGTTCTCGACCTCGTGCTCGGGCGCCTGCACGACGACCGTCCCCGCGGTGTCGAAGCCGGCGCGGCCGGCGCGGCCGGCGATCTGGTGGAACTCCCGGGCGCGGTAGTGGCGGGTGCGGCGGCCGTCGAACTTGGTGAGCCCTGCGAAGAGCACCGTGCGGATCGGCACGTTGATGCCGACGCCGAGCGTGTCGGTGCCGCAGATGACCTTCAGCAGCCCCGCCTGGGCGAGCGTCTCGACGAGGCGGCGGTACTTGGGCAGCATCCCGGCGTGGTGGACGCCGACGCCCATCCGCAGCAGGCGGGAGAGGACCTTGCCGAAGCCGGCCGCGAAGCGGAAGGAGCCGATGGCCTCGGCGATGGCGTCGCGCTGCTCGCGGGTGGCGACCTTGGCGCTGGTCAGCGCCTGGGCCTGCTCGACGGCCGCGGCCTGGGTGGCGTGCACCACGTAGACGGGCGCGCGGTCGGTCTGGAGCAGCTCCTCGACGGTCTCCTGCAGTGGCGTCGTCGCGTAGGAGTAGTGCAGCGGCACCGGCCGCTCGACGGAGGTGACGACGGCGGTGGCCCGGCCGGTGCGGCGGCTGAGGTCCTCGCGCAGCCAGGTGACGTCGCCGAGGGTGGCCGACATGAGCAGGAACTGCGCCTGCGGCAGCTCGACGATCGGCACCTGCCACGCCCAGCCGCGGTCGGGGTCGGCGTAGAAGTGGAACTCGTCCATGACGACCTGGCCGACGTCGGCGAACGCGCCGGAGCGCAGCGCGACGTTGGCCAGCACCTCGGCCGTGCAGCAGACGATCGGCGCGCCCGGGTTCACCGACGCGTCGCCGGTCATCATGCCGACGCGCTCGGCGCCGAAGGTCTCCACCAGGGCGAAGAACTTCTCGCTGACCAGGGCCTTCAGCGGCGCGGTGTAGAAGGAGCGGATCCCCGCGGCCAGCGCCGCGGCGTGCGCACCGGCGGCGACGAGGGACTTGCCGGAGCCGGTGGGGGTCGCCAGCACGACGTTGGAGCCGGAGACGACCTCGATGAGCGCCTCCTGCTGGGCCGGGTACAGCTCGATGCCGCCGGCGGAGACCCAGGAGGAGAACGCCTCGAAGACGGCGTCGGGGTCGGCGGCGGCGGGGGTGCCCGCGGCGGGCAGCAGCTCGGGCAGCGGGGGCGCGGTGGCGATCGTCATGGCGTGCCCATCGTCGCACCGCCCGGGCCCGGGCGCGGGCCGGCGCCACCGCCGCGGGCCCGGCGCTCCGGGCCTGGTGGTCCGGGCCCGGGTGGAGCACCATGTGCGCACGGGTGGCGTCTCGAGCAGGGGGGTGACCGCGCGTGAGCGAGGACCCGTTGAGCCGCGAGCACCACGTGCGCCGGCGCGCCGAGCAGGTGCGCGCCGACCTGGCCGCCCTGTGGGGCGACGACATGCCGCCGGGACCGGACCCGCAGATCACCGCCCTCGTCGACAGCCTGGCCCTCGACGACGAGCACGGCCGCCGCCACGGGCTGGTCGTGCAGGGCGACGCCGTCCCCTTCCACGTGGTGGTGCGGCTGCTGGTCTCCAGCCCCGCCGGCCGGCAGGTGCTCGCGCAGCTGCCGGCGCCGCTGCGCGCGCGGGTCGACCTGGCGGTGACCACGCTGGGCGGTGCCGCGGTGGCCGTGCCCCCGGCCGACCGCGGGGTGCCGCAGACGCCCTCGGGGGCCTTCGCCCTGCGCGCGCACCCGCCGGTCGTCGACCTCGACGAGCGCACCAGCGGGCTGCTGGGGCTGCCGGCGCGCCAGCACCGGCTGACGTGGGTGCAGGTGCTGGAGCGGGTGCACCCGGCGGACCGGGCCGGGGTGCAGGCCGCGACGCTGGCCTCGCTGCACAAGCAGGCCTCGCTGGACCAGCGCTTCCGCGTCGTGCACGACGACGGCGGGGTGCACTGGCTGTCCACGGTGGCCCACGCGCTGACCGGCGAGGACGGCGGCACCGAGCAGGTCGTCGGCTTCGCGATGCCCAGCCCCTAGGCGCTCCCGCCGGACCGCCGGACCGCGGGCCAGCGGGTCCGGAGGGTCGGCGGGTCAGCGGGTGCGGGGGGTCAGGAGATGAGCCCGTCCTCGCGCGCCAGGACCGCGGCCGCGGCGGAGGAGCGGACGCCGTACTTGCGCCGCACGGCGGCCAGGTGCTGGGCGACGGTGTTGGCGGCGAGCCCGAAGCGCTCGGCGACCACCGAGCCGGGGCAGCCGTCGGCGACCAGCTGCAGGACCTCGCGCTCCCGGGCGGTCAGCACGACGGTGCGGCGGTCGGGGCGGGTGGCGCGCTCGGCCTCCTGCAGCGCGCGGTAGCGCTGCTCGGGGACGAGGACGAACCGGTTGCCCTCGGCGTCCTCCACGACGCGCTGGCCGTCGACGACGGCCACGCTGCGGTCCTCCATGTGCAAGCTCCTCCGTGGCGCCGCGGCGGCCTCTGGTTGGATCGCAGTCAGCGCACTCTGCGTCACGATACGCATTCGTACAGCGATTCAACATCCTTGAACTCGGCACCATCTCACCACCCGGTCGGCCGATGCCGCCACCGAGAGAGCGATCCCGCGACGAGGACCGCCAGCAGCGCCGCCCAGGCGATCCACGGGCCCACCTCGCGCCGGTAGCCCAGCGTCAGCGCCTCCACCGGCGCCGACATGCCGTCCACCAGCCCCGGCACGTACGCCAGCGCCAGCAGCGCCAGGCGCAGCGCCAGCAGCCGGTCCAGCACCGGCACCGCCAGCGCCAGCCCCAGCGGCCCCCACAGCAGCGCGTCGTACCAGGGCAGCTCGTAGGCGGCCCCCAGCAGGTAGCCCGCCGCCAGCGCCGCGGTGAACCCCGCGGCGCGGTCGCCGAAGTCGCCGCGCACCAGCGCCGGCCACCACAGCAGCACGACCGCCGCCATGACCAGGAGCATCCCCGGCAGCAGCCAGCCGCGGGGCAGGCCCGCGTCCACCAGCGGCCGCCACACCGTCGCCAGCGACACGTAGCGGCTGGCCGTGCGGGTCTGGTCGTAGACGTGCACCCCCGCCCACGCGTGCGCGGGCACCAGCACGAGCAGCAGCCCGCCGAGCCCGCGCAGCACCCAGCCGCGGCGCAGCTCCCCCGTCGTCAGCGCCGCCACCAGCAGCCCCGCGCCGACCGCCCCGTAGGGCAGCTTCGTGCCCACGGCCACGGCCAGCGCCACCCCCGCCGCCAGCGGGTGCCGGCGCCCCAGCAGCAGCACCCCGACGGCGGCCGCCCCCGCGAGGACGTCGGCGTGCGCCCCGCCCAGGCCGACCGTCAGCAGCAGCGGGTTGGCGCTCCACAGCACCTGCGCCCGCGCCCGGCGGGCGGGCTCGCGCACCGCCGCGCGCACCCCCAGCCCGGCCGCCGCCCAGGCCGCCAGCAGCAGCAGCTGCCAGCACCACACCGTCGCGCGCACGGAGTCCCCGCCGGCCAGGGAGGCCAGCGCCTGCAGCAGCGCCGCGACGGGCCCGTACACCGACGTCGTCGAGCGCCACGGGTCGCGCACGGCCGAGGCGACCGGGTCCTCGCCGCCGGCGAAGGTGTCCGGCGGCTGCGCGTACGGGTCGCCGCCCAGGGCGGCGATGCGCCCGTAGGCGGCGTAGCTGAGGTGGTCGGCGGAGCCGACCGGCGGCAGCAGCACCGTCAGCAGCGCCCCGGCGAGGCCCACGAGCAGGAAGCGGCGCGGCTGCCAGCCCCGCCCGACCGCGTGCACGGCGGCCAGCAGCGCCGTGCCGCCGGCGAGCACCGACAGCCCCGACAGCGCCGTGACCAGCTCCGAGGACGGCGAGCGGCCGAGGTCCAGCGGCAGGCGCCCGGGCCCCAGCGCGGGGACCGCCGCCGACGGCCCGGCGAGGGCGACCGCGGCCCAGCAGCCCAGGCAGAGCACGGCCGCCGCCGTCGCCAGCGCCGCGGCGGGCGGCGCCGCGGGGCGGGCGGGCGCGGAGGTGCGCTCAGGCACCGCTGACGCGGCGCAGGGCGTCGCCCAGCCGGCGCCGGCCGAGGGCGCGCGCGACGTCGCGGTACTGCGCGGCGCGGTGCAGCTGCGCCCGCCAGTCGGTGCCGGTCACCCGGTGCTGCAGCGCGCACGGCACCTCGCGCACCCGGAAGCCGGCGCGCAGCAGGTCGATGGTCAGGGCCGTCTCGACGCCCCAGCCCGGGGCCAGCGGCAGCGCCGCCTCGAAGGCCGCGCGGGTCAGGCAGCGCATCCCCGACAGCGGCTGCTGCGGGGACCAGCCGGCCGCGGCCAGCGTGCCGCGGCGGGCCAGGCCCACCACGAGCCCGCGCCCGCCGCCGGGGCTGGACTGGGGCGGCAGCACGGCGATCGTCATGTCCGCCTCGCCGGCCAGCACCGGCGCGGTCAGCGGGGCGGTCTCCACGGCGGTGGCGCCGAGGTCGGCGTCGACGAGCAGCAGCGGGCGGGGGCGCAGGCCCGGGCGCGGGGAGCGGGCCTCGGCGGCGGCGACGGCGCGGGCCCCCGTCTGCAGCGCGGCGGCCTTGCCGCGGTTGCGCGGGTGCGCCACGACGACGGCGCCCGCGGCGCGGGCAGCCCGGGCGGTGCCGTCGCGCGAGCCGTCGTCGACGACCACGACGAGGTCGACGACCTCCAGGGAGCGGACGGCGGCCACGGTGGCCGCGATGCGCTCCTCCTCGTCCTTGGCCGGGATCACTGCCGCGACGGTCGGGGAGGGGCGCAGGGGTGGCACGCGGCGACGCTAGCGCAGCCGCACGGCCAGCACCGTGACGTCGTCGTCGGCCTCCGCGCCGGTGTCGGCCATCCGGTGCACGAGCGCCTCGGCGACCTCGGCGGGCTCCTCGCGGGCCACGTCGCGGAAGTGCGCCAGCACGGCGTCCAGCCCCTCGGTGAGCGAGCGGCTGCGCGTCTCCACCAGGCCGTCGGAGAAGACGACCAGCCCGCTGCCGGGGGCCAGCCGCACGTCGAGGACCTCCTCGCGCCCGTCCCCGCCGACGCCGACGGGCACCCCCGGCGGCACGTCGAGGTAGCGCGGGCCGCCGTCGCAGGTCAGCGGCGGCAGGTGCCCGGCGCTGGCGGCCAGCAGGTGGCCGTCGGCGCCGAGCACGCCGTAGAAGATCGTCACGAGGTCCTCGCCGGCGCCGGCGCGCGCGCAGGCGTCGAGCCCGCGCAGCACGGCCGCGGGGTGCGGGTCGAGGACGGCCAGGGTGCGCACCTGGGTGCGGACCTCGCCCATGACGGTCGCCGCGCGCGCCCCGCGGCCCATGACGTCGCCCAGCACGACCGCGACGCGGCCGTCGGCCAGCGGGATCAGCTCGGCCCAGTCGCCGCCGACCTCCACCCCGGAGCTGGTGGTGGCGATGCGGTGGGCCCGCAGCCACGGGACCGGGGGCAGCGGGCCGGGTTGCAGCGCCTCCTGCAGCACGCGCGCGGTGTCGCGCTGCGCCTCCACCAGCCGCAGGCGCTCCAGGGTGCCGGCGACCTGGCGGGCGAAGGTGAGCAGGAACTCGCGCTCGGCGGCGCCCTCCCCCGGCGCGTCGACGAAGCCGAGCACGAGCGCGCCGGGCTGCCGCAGCTGCGAGACCAGCGGCAGCACCGCCCAGGCCTGCTCGCCGGCGGCCAGCGCCGCCTCGAAGAAGGGGCGCACGTTCGCGGGCAGGGCGGCCACGCCGGCGGCGCCGGCGGGGAAGGCGCCGCTCCGCCCGGCCAGCTGCGCGGCGTCGGCGAGCGTGACCCCGGGCGCCGGCACCGTCTGGCGGGTGCCGTCGGCGAGCATCCGGTGCAGCACCACGGGCGCGTCCGGGCCCCGGTGGTCGCCGACCACCAGGGTGCCGCGCACCGCCCCGGGCCCGTCGAGGCAGGCGCGCAGCACCGCGTCCAGGGCCTGCTCGGGGGTCGTCGCGGTGGCCAGCGCGGAGGTCAGCTGCTGCAGCGCGCGGGTGCGCCGGGCGGCGAGCACGCGGTCGGTGACGTCGTCGAGGGAGCCGACCCACTCCAGCACCTCGCCGCCGGGGTCGGTGGGGTCGGCCAGGACCGGCACGGCGACGGCGGTGAGGGTGCGCCAGCCCGAGGGGGTGCGCAGCCGGAAGCGGAAGCGGCCGGGGGCGCGGGCGGCGACGGCCAGGGCGAACGCCGACTGCACCTGGGGCAGGTCGTCGGGGTGGACGTCGCGCTGCCAGCCGGTGCCGCGCACGTCCCCGGCGCGCTGGGTGAGGGTGCGCCAGCCGGGCAGGTCGCACGTCATGCCGAACCCGGGGCGGGCGGTGAAGACGTCCAGGGAGCCGGCCTCGGCCAGCGTGCGGTAGCGCAGCTCGGAGCGGCGGGCGGTCTCCAGCAGCCGGGCGCGCTCGACGGCCAGCGCGCACTGCCCGGCCAGGGTGGCGGCGAAGACCTGCTGGTCGGCGTCCAGGGAGCCCTCGCGCAGGAAGCCGAAGCGCAGCACGCCGACGAGGCGGCCGCGCGCGACCAGCGGGTACATGGCCCAGGAGTGCTCGCCGAGGGCGAGGACGGTGTCGTTGAGGCCCCCGTCGAAGCGGGCGGCGAGCTCGGCGCGCGAGCCCAGCAGCACGGGCCGGCGGGTGCGGGCCGCGAGCGCGCTGGGGGTGGAGCTGACCAGCGGGACGGGCAGGCCGACCCCGAGGCCGCTGAGGCCGTCCTCGCCGGGCAGGTGCGGGGCCTGCGGGACGAGCACGTCGCCGCTCTCGTCGAGCAGGGAGACGCCGCAGGTGTGGGTGCGCAGCACGTCGCGACCGGTGCGCAGGACGGCCGTGACGGCCGTGCGCACGTCCAGGGCGGCGGCGAGGTCCTCGGCGGTGCGCTGGAGGTGCTCCAGGGGAACGGCGCGCACGTCGGGTTCCACCGCACCACGCTATCGCGGTGAGTGGATGGGAGGTGACTGGCAGTGACACGTCTGGGCGAACGGCACCCAGCGCGCCCTCAGCGCCCGCTCAGTGCGGGTGGTGGCGCGTCGGCCCCCCGAAGGAGGCCCAGACCGTGCGGCTGAGGTCGTCGACGTTGTCCACGACCCCCCACTCGTCGGCCAGGCCGTCCACGATGAACAGCCCCCGGCCGCCGGTGGCGCAGCCGTCCGGCGCGCGCGGGGCCAGCACCCGCCCGGGGGCGCCGCCGTCGGTGACCGCGACCTCCACGTGCGGAGCGGCCCCGGGCGCGGCGCCCGCGCCGGGGACGACCTCGACGGTGACCTCGCACTGCACGTGGATGCCGCCGTCGGCCAGCGGTCGCGCGTGGCGCACCGCGTTGCCGACGATCTCCGAGACGACGATCTCGATCTCCGCCAGTGCCATCTCGTCCAGCCCCGCGCCGTCGAGCACCGTGCGCACGACGTGCCGGGCCTTGGGGACGGACGCCGCGTCGTGGGCGAAGCTCGCCCAGTGCGTCGCCGGCACGGGCCGTACTCCCGTGGGCATCCGATCCCTCTCTGCAGTCCTCACCGTCGGGTCCGGGGTACCCGAGCGCCGGGAGGGTCAAACCTCGCCCGCGCAGCGCCGCCGCCGTCCGGGTGAGAGGCCCCGGACACCTCCCGGCAACGAGATCGAAACGTGACCGGACCGCCCGGCGCGCCCCTGTGACAGCCGCGTGAACTTCCTCGGCGGGCGGTGCCGCGGCCGCCGGCGACGTGCCACGGTGGGCCGACCGCGTCGACCGGAGGTTCTCGTGAAGCTGCCCGTGCAGACCTGGTTCGAGCGGTCCACGACCCGCGCGCGCGACTGGCCCATCGACCGCCTGCGCGCCCACAAGGCCGGCACCCGGGTCAGCGTCGTGCTGCCCGCCCTCGACGAGGAGGCCACCGTCGGCCGCGTCGTCGGCATGGTCCGCCGCCTCGCCGAGGCCACCGGGCTCGTCGACGAGGTCGTCGTCATGGACTCCGGGTCCACCGACGCCACCGCCGAGGTCGCCGCGGCGGCCGGCGCCGTCGTCCACCACCGCGACGAGGTGCTGCCGGGGACCGGCTCGCGACCCGGCAAGGGCGAGGTGCTGTGGAAGTCGCTGGCCGTCACCACCGGCGACGTCGTCGTCTTCGTCGACGCCGACCTCGTCGACCCGCAGCCGCAGCTGGTCACCGGCCTGCTCGGGCCGCTGCTCACCGACCCCGGCGTCGAGCTCGTCAAGGGCTGCTACGACCGCCCCCTGGCGGGCGCCGGCAGCACCTCGGGCGGGCGGGTCACCGAGCTCGTCGCCCGCCCGCTGCTCAGCGCCTTCTTCCCCGAGCTGGTCGGCGTCGTGCAGCCGCTGGGCGGCGAGTACGCCGGGCGCCGCCGGCTGCTGGAGGCGATCCCCTTCTGCGGCGGCTACGGCGTCGAGATCGCCGTGCTCATCGACACCCTGCGCCTGCGCGGGCTGCCGGCCATCGCCCAGGTCGACCTCGGCCGGCGCCAGCACGGCCACCAGGACACCGCCGCGCTGGGCCGGATGGCCGCCCAGGTCAGCCACGTCGTGCACCGGCGCGCCGGCGCCGAGGTGCCCGACCCGCCGAGCATCACCCAGTTCGCCCGCGACGGCTACGGCCACTACGCGCCCGTGACCCACCTGCTGGAGGTGGACGAGCGCCCGCCGATGATCGGCGTCGAGGGCTACCTCCGGGGCCGCCCGCAGCGCGCGGCGAAGGTGTCCTGAGCGCGCCGGCGGGCGGAGGGCGTCAGCGGACGAACGGCTCCTGGCCGGACTCGGAGACCAGCGGCTTGCCGGCGTCCGCCCACGCGCCCATGCCCCCCTCGACGTTCACGACCTCGTAGCCGTTGTGCTGCAGCCACTGCGCGGTGCGCTGGGAGCGGCCCCCGGAGCGGCAGACGACGGCGAAGGGGCCCTCGGGCAGCTCGCCCAGGCGCTGCGGCACCTGGCCCATCGGGACGTGCAGCGCCCCCTCGGCGTGCCCGGCCCGCCACTCGTCGTCCTCGCGCACGTCCACGAGGGCGAGGTCGGCGGGCAGGTCGGTGACGGAGATCGTGGGGACGCCGTCGACGTCGCGGGTGGGGAGCTCGCTCATGCGGCGAGCTTACGAGAGCCCGCCCCCGGCCCGCCCCGGCCGACCCGGCTCACCCCAGCGCCGCCGGCAGCGGCCGGGAGTGCAGGACCACCATCGTGCTCACCGCGCGGGTCAGGCACACGTACAGCCGGCGCAGGCCGGTGCGCTCGTCCGGTTCGGCCTCGACCACGTCGGCCGGCTCGACGACGACCACCCGGTCGAACTCCAGGCCCTTCACCAGGGCGGCGGGCACCAGCGACACCCGCTGCGGCAGCTCCCCCGGCTCCACCTCGTCGAGGCGGGAGAAGGCCACCCCGGCCGCGGTCAGCGCCCGGGCCGCGGCCGCCACCGAGCCCGCCGCGACGACGACGCCCACGGAGCCGGCCTCGGCGAGCAGCTCGCGGGTGCTCGCGGCGGCCGCGGCGACGGGGTCGGCCACGGGCAGGACGTCCAGGCGCCCGGGGTCGTCGCGCACCGAGCGCGGCACCGACAGGTCCGGGGCGATGCGCGGCAGCAGCCGCGCGGCGTAGTCGATGACGGCCGAGGGCACGCGGAAGCCGCGGTCGAGCACCTCCAGGTGCCCCTCGGGCTTGCCGAGGTGGCCCAGCACGTCCTCCCAGCTGCGCGCCGACCACGGCGTGGTGCCCTGCGCGATGTCGCCGAGGACGGTGGCCGCGCCCGTGGTGCAGCGCCGCCCGACGGCGCGCAGCTGCATCGCGGACAGGTCCTGCGCCTCGTCGAGGACGACGTGCGCGCGCGAGGGGGTGCGCGCCAGCTGGTCGGCGACCTCGTCGAGCAGGACCGCGTCGGCCGCGCTCCAGCGCGCCGCACCGGCGCTGCGCGGCGGCCGCGCCCACAGCAGCAGCCGCCGCTCGGCGTCGTCGAGGACGCCCTCGGAGGCGGCGCGCAGGAACCCCTCGTCCGACAGCAGCCGGAACAGCACCTTCGCGGGGTCCTGCGCCGGCACGAGCGCCCTGACCGCGCGCCTGACCTCCGCGCTGCGCGCGACGGCGTCCTGCACGAGGTCGTCCGGGGAGTCCCCGGCCGCCTCCAGCAGCTGCAGCACCGCGTGCGCCAGCCGCTGCGGCAGCAGCGCGCGGGCCGCCTCGTAGCGCACGCCGCGGGTGGCCAGCTCGTCCAGCAGGTCGCGCACCGCGTGCGCGGGCACCCGCCAGCGGCGCGAGCCGCGGGTCACGACGACCGCCCCGCCCTCCAGGACCTCGGCGGGGTCGGCCACGGCCGACCACACCGCGCGGCGCACGACCTCGGCCATCCGCGCATCGCCCTTGAGGGTCGCGACGTCGGCGTCCTCCTCGGCGCGCACGCGCACCTCCTCGCGCCCCGCGGCCGCCGCGGTGACCAGCTCGGAGACGGTGAGCTGCTCGACCTGCACCTCCCCCAGCGCGGGCAGCACCGCCGAGACGTGCTGCAGGAACGCGCGGTTGGGGCCCAGCACCAGCACGCCCTGGCGCAGCAGGCGCTCGCGGTGGGCGTACAGCAGCCACGCGGCGCGGTGCAGGCCGACGGCCGTCTTGCCGGTGCCCGGCGCCCCCTGCACGCAGACGGTCGTCGAGGCGTCGGCGCGCACGAGCGCGTCCTGCTCGGGCTGGATCGTGGCCACGATGTCGCGCATCGGCCCCGAGCGCGGGCGCTCGATCTCGCGCGCCAGGATCGCGCTGCGGTGCTCCCCGCCGTCGCCACCCCCGCCGCCCCCGTCGCCGCCCTCGCCGGGACCGGCGAGGTGCTCGTCCTCGAAGGCGGTCAGCCGCCCCTCCTCCACCCCGAAGCGGCGCCGCAGCCGCACCCCCGCCCGCTCGTCGCGGGTGGCGCGGTAGAAGCCGCGGGAGACGTCCGCGCGCCAGTCGACGACGAGCGGGTCGCCGGCGGCGTCGGTGACGTGGCGGCGGCCGATGTGCAGCCGCTCCCCGGAGTCGTGGTCGGTGCGGCCGAAGAACAGCGCGGTCGCCGGGTCGTCGACGAGGCTGAGGGCCCGCCGGTGCAGCGCCAGCGCCAGCGCCTCGCCGGCGATCGCGTCGCCGCCGTCGGCGACCAGGGACAGGGTGTGCTCGCGCATCCGGGCCAGTTCCGCGCGGGCGAGGTCGAGGTGGTGCTGCTCGGCGGCGAGGACGGCGTCGGGGTGCTCGGGGGCAGGGGTGGACACGGTTCCTCCAGCGGTTCGGCCGTCCATCCTGCCGCACCGGAACCGCCCGCGCGGGCACCGCGTCGTACCCGGGTGACCGATCCGGGGACGTGCACGGCGAGGCGGCACCGCCGCGGGGCGCTGCCGCTGGCGGCGGCCGCGCTCGCGGCGGCGCTGCTCGCCGGGTGCGGCCAGCAGCAGGCAGGAGGACCCGTCGTGCCCAGCCAGGACCCCACCGCCGGCACCAGCAGCAGCGGCAGCACCAGCGGCGCACCCGCTCCCGGGCAGGCCCCCGCGGCCGCCGACGGCGAGCTGACCGTCGTCCTCGACGACGGCGCGGGCACGAGCACGACGTGGACGCTGACCTGCTCCGCCGACGGCACCGCGGGCGGGGACCACCCCGACGCCGCGGCCGCGTGCGCCGCGCTGAGCGCCCTCGACGACCCCTTCGCCCCCGTGCCGCGCGGCACGGCCTGCACGCAGGTCTACGGCGGGCCGCAGCGGGCGACGGTGACCGGCCGCTGGGCCGGCCGGGAGGTCTCCGCGACCTTCGTGCGCACCGACGGCTGCGAGATCTCGCGCTGGGACCGCCTGGCGCCGCTGCTGCAGCCGGGCGCGGGTGCGCCGACCGCGCTGGGACCCGCCTGAGGATCCTCCAATCCGCCCGCCCGGCGGCTCCGAACCTCCCGTGTCCGAGCACGACGACACCGTCACGACGACACCGTCACGACGACACTGGAGACGCCGATGTTCAAGAAGTCGCTCGTCATCGACATGGTCAACCGCAGTTCCGAGACGCCGGCCGACCGCAGGAACTTCCTGCGCGGCATGGGCCTGCTGTCGGCCGGTGCCGTCGGCGCCGGCCTCGTCGGCACCACCGCCTCCTCCGCGCAGGCCGCGGCGGCCGCCGCCCCCAGCGAGGGCAGCGTCCTGAACTTCGCGCTCAACCTGGAGTACCTGGAGGCGGAGTTCTACTGCTACGCCGCCTTCGGCCACGGCCTCGCCGACTCCATGGCCACCGGCACCGGCACGATGGGCGGCGTCACCGGCGGGCACCGCGTGCCGTTCAAGAGCAAGGCGATGCGCTACTACGCCGAGGAGATCGCCGGCGACGAGATCGCCCACGTGAAGTTCCTGCGCAAGGCGCTGGGGAACAGCGCCGTCTCCCGCCCGGCCATCGACCTGCAGAGCTCCTTCACCGCGGCCGCCGTCGCCGCGGGCGTCATCGAGCAGGGCCAGAGCTTCGACCCGTTCTCCTCCGAGGAGTTCTTCCTGCTCGGCGCGTTCCTCTTCGAGGACGTCGGGGTGACCGCCTACAAGGGCGCGGCGCCGCTCATCTCCACCCCCGCCTACCTCGAGGCCGCCGCCGGCATCCTCGCCGTCGAGGCCTACCACTCGGGCATCGTGCGCACCCTGCTGTACCAGAACGGCCTCGCCGCCCCCACGAACCTCATCTCCGACGCCCGTGACGCCCTCGACGGCGGCGGCGCGGACAAGGACCAGGGCATCACCGTGGGCGAGGGCGGGCGGGCGAACCTCGTCGCCGCCGACGCGGACGCGATCGCCTTCAGCCGCACCCCGCAGGAGGTGCTGAACATCGTGTACCTGACCCCGGGTGCGGGTGTCGGCAAGGGCGGGTTCTACCCCGCCGGCCTCAACGGCGAGATCGCCACGAGCTGACCCGCACGAGCCGACCACCAGACCAGGAGAACACCGTGCACAAGAACGTCACCAGCGCGGCCGTGGCCGTCCTCGTCGGCCTCGGGACCGCGGCCGTCGCCGCCGCCCCCGCCCAGGCCGCAGCCGGTTTCGCCTTCGACGACCGCATCTCCGGCGCGGACCGGTTCGCCACCGCCGTCGCCGCCTCGAAGCTGCTGAACCCCACCGACGGCACCACCACCGACGCCGTCGTCGTCAACGGCTACGCCACGGTCGACGGGCTCACCGCCTCCTACCTCGCCGGCCTGCGCAGCGCGCCGATCCTCTACACCGACGTCCCCGGCGTGCCGGCCGCCACCGCCGCCGAGCTCGAGCGCCTCGGCGTCGAGCACGTGTGGATCGTCGGCGGCACCGACCGGGTGCCGCAGGCGCAGCAGGACGCCTGGGAGGCCGACGGCGTGGAGGTCACCCGCCTCGCCGGCGCCGACCGCTACGCCACCGCGGCGGCCGTAGCCACCGCCGACGACCAGGGCGCCCCCGAGCAGGTGTTCATCGCCAGCGGCACCTCGACGGCCGACGCGCTCGCGGCCGGGCCGGTGGCGTGGGCGCGCAACTACCCGATCCTGCTCACCGAGGCCGGCGGCGTCCCCGCCGCCACCGCGGAGGCGCTGCAGGACCTGGGCACCACCAACCGCGTCGTCCTCGGTGGTCCCGGGGCGGTCTCGGACAGCACCTACGCCGCGCTCGGCGGCCGCGAGCGCATCAGCGGCGCGGACCGCCAGGAGACCGCGGCGAAGATCGCCGACGACGCGATCGCCCACGACTCCTTCGACTCCCAGAGCATCGCGCTCGTCGGCGGCACCGACGCCACGGCCGCCGACGCGCTGTCCGCGGCCCCCGTCGCCGGTGCCGGCGGCGTGCCGCTGGTGTTCACCGGTTTCGACGGCGGCCTGGGCGCCGGCACCGCGACCTACCTGTCGGCGCACAGGGCGGACTACACGACCTCCGGCACCGGCTGGGTGTTCGGCGGGGAGTCCTCCGTCCGGCAGTCCACGGTCGACGCGGCCACGGCCGCCGTCCAGTAACCGGGCCGGGCGCACCGCGGGAGCCGCCGGAGGGGTCGAGCAGCCGGCCCCTCCGGCGGCTCCCGCGCGCTCACCGCCCGCCCGCACCCGCCACCGGCAGGCCGCGGGCGGGCACCGGCGGCGGGACCGCGGCCGGGCCGAGGAAGCGGTCGGCGTACTCGGCCGCCGGCAGCGGCCGGGAGAACAGGTACCCCTGGCCGAGGCGCACGCCGAGGGCGAGCAGGTGCTCGCGCTGCTCGGGGGTCTCCACCCCCTCGGCGAGCACCTGCAGGTCCAGGGCGGCCGCCATCGCCTGCACCCCCGCCACGAGCGGCGTGCTGGCCCGGGTGACCGCCGAGACGACGGAGCGGTCGAGCTTGAGCACGTCCACGGGGAAGCGCTGCAGGTGGTCGAGCGAGGTGTACCCCGTGCCGTAGTCGTCGAGCAGGACGTCGACCCCCGCGGTGCTCAGCACCTCCAGCGAGCGGGCGGCGGGGCTGTCCTCCGGCAGCGGCTCGTGCTCGGTGATCTCCACGTGCAGCTGGGAGGCGGGGACCCCCGTGCGCGCGAGCGCGCCCAGCACCCGCTCGGCCAGGTCGGGGTCGTCCAGGCTGGCGCGGGTGAGGTTCACGCTGACGGGCAGGGAGCGGTGGCCCGCCGCCCGCCAGCGGGCCAGCTGCTCCAGGACGTCCTCCAGCACGCTGAGGTCCAGCTGGTCGTCGAGGTCGTTGCTGTTCACCAGCTCCAGGAAGGCGCCGGGCAGCAGCAGCCCGTGCTCGGGGTGGCGCCAGCGCACCAGCGCCTCGGCGCCCACGACCTCCTCGGTGCGCAGGTCGACGAGCGGCTGGAAGTGCACCTCCAGGTGCCCCACCTCGGGCGCCCGCCCGCCCAGCAGCCGCCGGATGTCGCTGCTGAGGGAGTAGCGGTGGGCCACCTGCGCGCGCATGTCGGGGTGGAAGACGGCGACCCGCTGCCCCCCGGCCCCCTTGGCCGCGTACATCGCGACGTCGGCGTGGGTGAGCAGTTCCGCCAGCGGGGTGCCCGGGCCGGCGTCGGCGACGCCCACGCTCGCCCCGACCCGCAGGACGAGGCCGTCGACGACGACGGGGGCGCCGAACGCGTCCAGCACCCGGCGGGCGACGGCACCGGCGCCCGCGGTGCCGGTGAGCACGACGAACTCGTCGCCGCCCAGGCGCGCGACCACCCCGGCCGGCCCGGTGGCCGCCAGCAGCCGGTCGCGCAGCGCCAGCAGCAGGGCGTCGCCGACGTCGTGGCCGTGGGTGTCGTTGACCTGCTTGAACTCGTCGACGTCGACGAGCAGCAGGCTGCGGCCGCCCGCGGGCGCGGGGTCGGCGTAGGCGCGCACCAGCCCGCGGCGGTTGGCCAGGTCGGTGAGCGGGTCGTGCTCGGCGAGGTGCTCGCTGGAGCGCAGCGCCGCCGCGGCCCGTACGAGGCACAGCCCGGCGATGACGGCACCGGCCACCGGGACCGTCCAGCCCGGCAGGCCCGGCACGCTGCTGCGCTGCGCGACCCACCACAGCGCCGCGGGCACGCCGACCAGCGGCAGCAGCCCCAGCAGCGCCGCCGACGGCGGCCGCTGCCGGGCGAAGGTCTCCGGCGCGAACGCCACCGCCATCGACGGGTGCAGCGCGGCGGCGCCGAGCACGAGCACGCACAGCGCGCCCAGCGCCTGCTCCGGTTCCCCGGGCAGCGCCAGCCGGCGCCCGTCCAGCGCCGAGGTCAGGTCGTAGACGACGGTCAGCAGCCCGCCGGCCAGGAGCAGCCACGAGCTGGCCGACAGCCCGCGGGCCGCGACCGTGAAGCGCAGGAGCATCCCGACCAGGACGACGTCGACGCTGGCCACGACGGCACCGGCGACGCCCTCGTGGTCCGCGGCGGCGACCGCGACGAGCTGGGCGCCGACGAGGGCCAGGACCGTGGCGATGACGACGAGGTCCAGCCGGCCGCCCGGTTCCCGCGCCCGGCGCCCGCCCGCCGCCCGGCCGCGCACCACGCCCACGACGAGCACCGCCGCCACCGCCTGACCGCCCCAGACGGCCGCGGTGGCCGCCGGGACCAGCTCGCCCACCGCCTGCACGTGGAGGCCGGCGACGCCCCAGAGGGCGAGCATCAGCCCCACCAGGGGCCAGGCGGCACCGCGCGGGCGGTGCAGCAGGCAGCCGGCGCCGACGAGGGCGACCGAGACCACCGAGGCCAGCACGACCGCCGCCGACCGCCAGGACGGGACGAGCAGCACGAGGGCGGCGCCGGTGCAGGCGGCGGCGCACAACGCCCAGGTCGCGAGGGCGCTGCGCGACGGCGCGGCGCGGACGGTGGTCACGACGACGTCTCGGCACCCGGCCCGCCCCGCTGCAGCCCCGCGGCCGCGCTCCACCCGACCGGCTCAGGCCGCGGACGACGCGCGGGCGGCCCGGGTGCGCAGCGCCTGCACCGCGACGAGCAGGGCCGCTCCCGCCGCGCACGCCGCGCCCGCCGGCGCACCGGCGGCGTCGACCGCGTGCCCGGTGAGCGCGGCGGCCGCCGCCGACCCCGCGGCGCTCACCGAGGACTGCCACGTCAGCACCCGGGTCAGCGAGCGCGCCGGCGCGGCCGCCTCGGTGAGCAGGATGGCCGCGACGAGCACCACGGGCGTCACGAGGCCCGCGAGGGCGAGGGCGGCGCCGGAGGTGGCGGACCGGCCCACCGGCACCAGCGCCGGCAGCAGCGCCGCCGCCGCCACCGCCGCGGCGAGCAGCACGGCCGCCACCGCCAGCCGGTGCTGCGGCGGCCGGCGGGAGGGCAGCGCGCCGCTCGCCCAGCTGCCGAGGAGCCCGGCTCCGCCGGAGACCGCGAGCAGCGCTCCCGCCGCGCCCGGTCCCGCGGCGGCGGCCACGGCCACCGGCAGCGCCCCGAAGTACGCCCCGAGCGCCAGGTGCAGCCCGGCGAGCGCGAGGAGCACCCGCCCCGGGCGGGCACGGCGCCGCCTCCCGGGACGCGGTGCCGGGAGCGGTGACGGGCGCGGCGACGGGCGCGGCGGGTGCGGCGGGTGCGGGGGCGGGGCGGTGGCGCGCTGCAGCGCCAGGGCGGCCGTGGACCCCGCCACGAGGACGGCCGCGGCCACCGTCCCGGCGGCCGGGCCGGCCAGCGCCACCAGCGCGCCGGCCAGGGCCGGGCCGACCAGGTGGGCGGCGGCGTTGGCCGTCGACTCCAGCGAGAACGCCACCGGCAGCGCGTCCGCCCGCCCGCGCGAGCGCAGCAGCCACGCCCACCGCGCGGCCGACAGGGCGCCGGGCTGCGGGGCGGTCCCGCCGAGGGCGGCCGCGCAGGCCGCGAGCGCGGCCGCCGGGGCACCGGCCGCGGCGAGCACCACCACGGCGGTCGCGGCGCCGGCGTGCGCGAGGGCCTGCACCGGCAGCACCCGCACCTGCCCGCGGCGGTCGACGAGCCGGGCGACGGCGGGGGCGACCACGGCCTCGGCCACCGCGAACGCGGCGGTGGCGCTCGTGGCCGTGCCGTAGGAGCCGGTGCTGCCGTGCACCAGCCACAGCAGCCCGAGGCCGGTCGTGGCGACGCCGGTGCGGCCGGCGGTGGCGGTGAGGAAGGCGGCGGCCGCGCCGGGCAGGCGCAGCAGCTGCAGGGGACCGGTCGGGGGAGCCGACACGGGGGTTCCGTTCCGCTGCCCGGTCGGGCGGGACCCGGGTGGTCCCTGCCAGAGCCGTCCACTCGCTCCGCGGGCAGGTGCTGAGGAGGTCGCGTGCACCGCGAGCCTACGGCGCGTCCGCGGACCACGACCGCCACCCGGTCGTCCTCCGGGGCCGGGGCGCACCAGGTACCCCCTGGCGGTATATACCCCCGGGGGGTTACCTTGGACGCCGTGAGCGACACCCGCAGGCAGGCACGGGCCACCACGGTCCCGTCCCGCGCGCTGCCCGTCGTCGCGTGGCCCTCGGCCCGTGCGCGCTGCACGTCCTCCGGCCCGCCACCCGCACCCCACGAGGAGACCCACCCGTGCGCACCGCACCCCGCACCGGCGCCCTGGGCGCCACCACCGCCCTCTCCCTGCTCCTGGTCCTGACCGCCTGCGGCGGCGGCGGGGACAGCGGCTCGATGGACCACTCGTCGATGTCCTCGTCGTCCTCGTCGTCCTCGTCGTCCTCGTCGCCGGCGTCGTCCTCGTCGTCCAGCGCCGCCGTCGACGCCGAGCACGGCGACCACGACGTGGTGTTCGCCCAGCAGATGGTCGTGCACCACCAGGGCGCGATCGAGATGGCCGAGACGGCCGCCACCAGGGCCTCCAGCCAGGAGGTCAGGGACCTGGCCGCCACGATCGCGTCGGCCCAGCAGCCCGAGATCGACCGGATGACGTCCTGGCTGACCGCCTGGGGCGAGCCGGTCGACGCCGGCTCCTCGACGGACCACTCCTCGACGGGCCACTCCTCGACGGGCCACTCCTCGATGCCCGGGACGACGAGCGAGGAGCAGACGACCCGGCTGCAGGGAGCGACGGGCGCCGACTTCGACCGGCTGTTCCTGCAGATGATGATCGAGCACCACACCGGCGCGGTGCAGATGGCCGAGACCGAGCAGCAGCAGGGCGTCGACCCCCAGGCCCGGGAGCTGGCCGGCTCGATCGTGACGAGCCAGGACGCCGAGATCGACCGGATGGAGCAGCTGCTCAGCGCCCTGGGCTGAGCCCCACGCCGGCCAGGTGGCCGGCGACGTCGTCCCGACCCCGCAGGAGGCAGCCATGTCCGAGCACCACAGCACCTCGACCCACGTCCACCACGACGGCACGCACCACGGCGACCACGGCGACCACGGCGGCGGCCACGGCCCGACGTCGTGGGCGGTGGCCGCGCAGGCCACCCTGCACTGCCTGACCGGCTGCGCCGTCGGCGAGGTCCTGGGCATGGTCATCGGCACCAGCCTGGGCTGGCACACCGCCGGCACCGTGGCGCTGTCGATCTCCCTGGCCTTCGTCTTCGGCTACGCGCTGACGATGCGCGGCGTGCTGCGCGCCGGTGTCGGCTTCCGCACCGCGCTGAAGGTCGCCCTGGCCGCCGACACCCTGTCCATCGCGGTGATGGAGGTCATCGACAACACCGCCATGGTCGCCATCCCCGGCGCCATGCACGCCGGCGTCGGCTCCTGGGTCTTCTGGGCCTCCCTGGCCGGGGCGCTGGCGCTGGCCTTCGTGATCACCACACCGGTCAACCGCTGGATGATCGGCCGCGGCAAGGGCCACGCCGTGGTCCACGCCTACCACCACTGAGCCGGCCCCCTGGACCAGCGCTGACGCCCGGCCGGGGTCGTCCCGGCCGGGCGTCCGATCGTCGGTGCGCGGTGCTCAGCGCGCGGTGCTCACTGCGCGGCGGGCCCGTCCCCCACCGGCACCGTGACGGGCAGGTCCTCCTTGGAGGTCCCCTCGAAGGTGAACCTCTCCTCCACGCCCTCGCCCGCGGTGTCCACCGAGACGATCTGACCCGGGCGCAGCTCGCCGAAGAGGATCTTCTCCGAGAGCACGTCCTCGATCTCGCGCTGGATCGTGCGGCGCAGCGGCCGCGCCCCCATCGTGGGGTCGTAGCCCTTGCTCGCCAGCAGGCGCTTGGCGGACGGGGTGAGCTCGATGCCCATGTCCCGGTCGTGCAGACGGGCGTCCAGGCGGACCAGGAACAGGTCGACGATCTGGACGATCTCCTCCTGCGTCAGCTGCGGGAAGACGACGATGTCGTCGACGCGGTTGAGGAACTCCGGCCGGAAGTGCTGCTTGAGCTCGTCGTTGACCTTGGCCTTCATCCGCTCGTAGTTCGTCTGCGTGCTCTGCGACCCCGCGGCGAACCCGGTGCCCACGCTCCTGGAGATGTCCCGCGTCCCCAGGTTCGTCGTCATGATGATCACGGTGTTCTTGAAGTCCACCATCCGACCCTGCGAGTCGGTCAGACGACCGTCCTCCAGGATCTGCAGCAACGAGTTGAAGATGTCCGGGTGCGCCTTCTCCACCTCGTCGAAGAGCACCACCGAGAACGGCTTGCGGCGCACCTTCTCCGTCAGCTGACCACCCTCCTCGTAGCCCACGTAACCCGGAGGCGAGCCGAACAACCGCGAGACGGTGTGCTTCTCGGAGAACTCGCTCATGTCCAGCTGGATCAGCGCATCCTCCTCACCGAAGAGGAACTCCGCCAGCGCCTTGGCCAGCTCCGTCTTCCCCACACCCGTCGGGCCGGCGAAGATGAACGAGCCACCGGGACGCTTGGGGTCCTTCAGACCCGCCCGGGTGCGCCGGATCGCCTGCGAGAGCGCCTTGATCGCATCGTTCTGGCCGATGACGCGCTTGTGCAGCTCCGCTTCCATGTTCAGCAGCCGCGAGGACTCCTCCTCGGTCAACCGCACCACCGGGATGCCGGTGGAGACGGCCAGGACCTCCGCGATCAGCTCCTCGTCGACCTCGGCGATGACGTCCATGTCCCCGGACTTCCACTGCTTCTCGCGCTCACCGCGCTCACCCTGCAGCACCTTCTCGCCGTCGCGCAGCGAGGCGGCCTTCTCGAAGTCCTGCGCATCGATCGCGGACTCCTTCTGCCGACGGACACCGGCGATGCGCTCGTCGAACTCGCGCAGGTCCGGGGGTGCGGTCATGCGGCGGATGCGCAACCGGGCGCCGGCCTCGTCGATCAGGTCGATCGCCTTGTCCGGCAGGTAGCGGTCGTTGACGTAGCGGTCGGCCATGGTGGCCGCAGCCACCAGCGCGGCGTCGGTGATGGAGACCCGGTGGTGGGCCTCGTAGCGGTCGCGCAGCCCCTTGAGGATCTCGATGGCGTGCGCCAGCGTCGGCTCGGGCACCTGGATCGGCTGGAAGCGCCGCTCCAGCGCCGGGTCCTTCTCGATGTACTTCCTGAACTCGTCCATGGTCGTCGCACCCACGGTCTGCAGCTCGCCGCGGGCCAGCATGGGCTTGAGGATGCTGGCGGCGTCGATGGCGCCCTCGGCGGCACCGGCACCCACCAGGGTGTGGATCTCGTCGATGAACAGGATGATGTCGCCGCGGGTGCGGATCTCCTTGAGCACCTTCTTGAGGCGCTCCTCGAAGTCACCGCGGTAGCGGGAGCCGGCCACCAGGGCACCCAGGTCCAGCGTGTAGATCTGCTTGTCGCGGAGCGTCTCGGGGACCTTCCCCTTGACGATCTCCTGCGCGAGGCCCTCCACCACGGCCGTCTTGCCGACACCGGCCTCGCCGATGAGCATCGGGTTGTTCTTGGTGCGCCGCGAGAGCACCTGCATGACGCGCTCGATCTGCGGCTCGCGCCCGATCACCGGGTCCAGCTTGCCCTCGCGGGCGGCCTGGGTGAGGTTGCGCCCGAACTGGTCGAGCACCAGCGAGCCCGAGGGGGTGCCCTCCTGCGGGCCGCTGCCCGCGGCCTCCGGCTCCTTGCCCTGGTAGCCGGAGAGCAGCTGGATGACCTGCTGGCGCACCCGGTCGAGGTCGGCGCCCAGCTTGACCAGCACCTGGGCGGCGACGCCCTCGCCCTCGCGGATCAGCCCGAGCAGGATGTGCTCGGTGCCGATGTAGTTGTGCCCGAGCTGCAGCGCCTCGCGCAGCGACAGCTCCAGGACCTTCTTGGCGCGGGGGGTGAAGGGGATGTGACCGGACGGGGCCTGCTGGCCCTGCCCGATGATCTCCTGCACCTGACCCCGGACGGCGTCCAGGGAGATGCCCAGCGCCTCCATCGCCTTCGCGGCGACGCCCTCGCCCTCGTGGATCAGGCCGAGCAGGACGTGCTCTGTCCCGATGTAGTTGTGGTTGAGCATCCGGGCCTCTTCCTGGGCCAGGACGACGACCCGCCGGGCGCGGTCGGTGAACCTCTCGAACATCTCAGTCTCCTCGAGACCAGTGACTCAACGGATGTCGTCACCGCGCGGGTTCGCTGCTCCGCACCGCGCGGATGGAACGTCCTCCGTCTCTCGAGACCACCGCCGGGCGCACGGGCGCACGACGCTCCTCTGCCCCCAGTGTGGTGCACCCCGCCGCCCGCAGCGATCCATCCCCGCCTTTTCCCCCCGCAGCGAACACGCCACCGGCGCCCGCCGGCCACGCGGGTGATCACGGGCGTGCGGTAGGAACGGGTCGTGTTCACCGGACTGTGCGCCTTCCCCCTGACCCCGATGGACGAGGACGGCGTCGACGAGCGCGCCTTCGCCGCTCTCGTGGCGCGGCTGCGCGCGGCGCGGGTCGACGCGGTCGGGGCGCTGGGCTCCACGGGCGGCTACCCCTACCTCGACCGCGCCCAGCGCGCCCGGCTGGCCCGGCGGGCGGTCGAGGAGGCCGGGGACGTCCCGGTGCTCGTGGGCATCGGTGCGCTGCGCACGGCGCAGGTGCTCGCCCTCGCCGAGGACGCGCAGGCCGCGGGGGCCGCGGCGCTGCTGCTGCCGCCGCTGTCCTACCAGCGGCTGACCGAGGACGAGGTGCTCGGCCTCTACGAGGACGTGACCGCCGAGCTGTCCGTGCCGCTGTGCGTGTACGACAACCCCACCACGACGGGGTTCACCTTCACCGACGAGCTGCACGGCGCGATCGCCCACCTGCCCGGTGTCGCGGCGCTGAAGATCCCCGCGGTGCCCGCCGACCCGGCCGCGGCGCGCGAGCGGGTGGACCGGCTGCGCGCGCTCGTCCCGGCCGGGGTGCGCATCGGCGTCAGCGGTGACGCCTCCGCAGCGAGCGGGCTGCGGGCGGGGTGCGACTTGTGGTTCTCCGTCGTCGGCGGGCTCTTCCCCGAGGCCGCCCGCCGGGTGGTCGAGGACCCGTCCGCGGCCGAGCACCTGCTCCCGCTGTGGGAGCTGTTCGCCCGGCACGGCAGCCTGCGGGTGGTGGCGGCCGCGGCCGAGCACCTGGGCCTGACGGGCCGCCCGAACCTGCCGCGACCGCTGCAGGGGCTCCAGGGCCGGGCCCGCGAGGAGGTCGTCGAGGTGCTGCGGGCGACGGGGCTCGCCGGCTGACGGCGCCCCGCCCCGGCGGGCCTCAGGCGGCGCGGTGCGCGCTGGGCCGGCGGCGCGTGCGGTGCTCGTGCAGCTCGACGACCTCCGCCCGCTCGCGGCTCGTGCGCGCCGCCTGCACGAGCAGGTCGGTCGCCTCGCCGAACCGGGCGCCGCGCGGGGCCACGAGCAGCTCCTGCCCGCGGCCCTCCCGCGCGGCCCGCCCGGCCACGGCCATCACGGCGAGGGCGAGCAGCGCGCCCGCCCCCACCGCTGCGACGACGATCCCCACGACGACCCCCACGACGATGCCCATCTCCGACGCCTCCCCCTGCGCTCGCCCCGTGCGAACGTCTCAAGCATCGCTCGCGGGGCTGTGGGAGGGCATCGGACCACGGACGGAACCGCCGTGTCCGCCTGCGGGTGGAGGTTGCTCCGAAAGGGTCAGCCCCGCCCGGCGAGGAAGCGCTCGCGGGCGACGAGGGTGACGTCGGGGGCGTCGGTGAAGATGCCGTCGATGCCGGTCTCGAAGAGCTCGACGGCGTAGTCGACGACCCGTCCCCACGCGGCCGGGTCGTCGCCGGTGCGGAACGCCTCGGGCAGGAACTCGTTCTCCGGGCGCAGCGTGTAGGGCACGACCTGCAGGCCCGCGGCGTGCGCGTCCTCGACCAGGCTCTCCGTGAGCTGGGTCAGCGACGGCCCGATCTGGTCGACGAAGCGGGCCAGGTCGCGCAGCGAGGAGGGGATGAGCAGGTCGGCGTACTGGCGCGGGTCGCCGGCGGCGACGAGGTCGGCGGGCGCCCCCTCGGCGGAGGTGAGGAAGACCGCGCGGGTGCGCAGCCCGTGCGTCGTGCGCAGCTGCTGGAGGTTGGTCAGCTCGAACGACTGCACGACGACGGGGGCGTCGGCGGAGTTGAGCCCCGCGGCGCCGAGCGCGGCGACGACGGACTCCTCCACGGTCAGGCCCAGGGAGCGGAAGTACGTGGAGTGCTTGATCTCCGGGACGATGCCGATCGTGCGGCCGAGCTCCTCGGACAGGCGCGCGCGGGTGGCCAGCGCCTCCTCGAAGGTGGGGACCTTCCACAGCCCGTCGTAGACGGTGTTGCGCTGGCGCAGCTCCGGCAGCCGCTCGACGGCGCGCAGGGTGCTCAGCTCCGCGTAGGTGAAGTCCTCGGTGAACCAGCCGGTGTACTCGACGTCGTCGATGATCTTGGTGGTGCGGCGGGAGGCGAACTCGGGGTGCTCGGCGACGTCGGTCGTCCCGGAGATCTCCGACTCGTGGCGGCAGACGAGGACGCCGTCGCGGGTGGGGACGAGGTCGGGCTCGATGACCTCGGCGCCGAGGCGGGCGGCGAGCTCCCAGGAGGCGACGGTGTGCTCGGGCCGGTAGGCGGACGCCCCGCGGTGGCCGACGACGAAGGGGGTGGGCCAGCCGTGGTCGACGGCCCTGGTGCGGGCGGTGGAGGCGGCGGCCGTGGCGGCGGTGGCCGGGACGGCGGCGAGGCCGCCGAGCAGCGCGGCGGCGGAGAGCAGGCTGCGGCGGGAGGGGCGGAGGGCTGTGCTGAGGTGGGTCACCCGCCGCAGCCAACCGGCCCGGCGGCCCCGTGCCAAGCGAATCCTCAGGGAACTCCTGGGGAACTCACTTGAGCAGCCGCGACAGCCGCCGGTCCGCCAGCACCTTCCCGCCGGTCTGGCAGGTGGGGCAGTACTGCGTCGAGCGGTCGGCGTAGGAGACCTCCCGCACGGTGTCCCCGCACACCGGGCACGGCTCGCCGGTGCGCCCGTGCACCCGCATCCCGGCCCGCTTGGCGTCCTTCAGCTGCGCCGCCGGGCGCCCGGCCGCGGCGGCCACGGCCTCGCGCAGCGTCGTGCGCAGCGCCTCGTGGAGCCGCTGCACGTCCTGCTCGGGCAGCGTGCCGGCGATCGCGTACGGCGACAGCCGGGCCGCGTGCAGGACCTCGTCGCCGTAGGCGTTGCCGACCCCGGCCAGGACGGACTGCTCGCGCAGCAGCCCCTTGAGCTGCTGGCGCGAGCCGGCGAGCAGCGCGCGGAAGGCGTCGAGGCCGAAGGAGGCGTCCAGCGGGTCGGGACCCAGGGTGGCGACGGCCGGCACCTGCGCGGGGTCGCGCACGACGTGGACGGCGAGCCGCTTCTGGGTGCCGGCCTCGGTGAGGTCGAAGCCCGGGGGCTGCTGGGGGTCGTCGTCGCCCTCGGGCGCCAGCCGCACCCGCAGCGCGACGGGGTTCTTGCCGCCCGGCTTCAGCGGCGCCCGCGGCAGCGCGTCGGACCAGCGCAGCCAGCCGGCCCGCGACAGGTGCACGAGCAGGTGCAGGCCGTCGACGTCCACGTCGAGCCACTTGCCGTGCCGCCCGGCACCGGTGACGAGCAGCCCGTGCAGCGCCGTCGGGGGCGGGTCGTAGGTCTTGAGCACGTTGAGCGCGCCCACCTCGACGCGGGCCACGACCCGCCCCACCAGCCGCTCGCGCAGGAAGGCGGCGAGCGCTTCGACCTCCGGCAGCTCGGGCACGCGGCCAGTGTGGGGCAGGCTCGTGCGGTGCGCTCCTCGCTGCCCGCCCCCGTGCCGCCCCTGCTGCCGGCCGCCGCGTCCACCGCGCTGCGGCTGCTCACCGTCTGCTGCGTGCTGGCGGGCGTGCTGTGGGACTCCTCGGCCACCTTCGCCGAGCCCCGGCTGGGACCGGCCGGCCTGGGCACGAAGCTCGTCTTCTTCACCATCCAGAGCAACCTCCTCCTGGCCGCGGTGCTGCTGTGGTCGCTGCTGGCCGGGGCGGTGCACCGCCGGCAGCCGCCGCCGCTGGTCGTCGGCGGCGCGACGTTCTTCGTCACCGTGACGTTCGCGGTCTACAACACGGTGCTCGTGCCCGGCGGCGGGCCGGGGGCGGTGCTGCTGCTCTCCGGCCGCCCGGCCAGCGACCTGCTGCACGTCGTCGCCCCGCTGCTGGCGCTGGCGGACTGGGTCTTCGGCCGCCCGCACCCGGGTTTCCCGGTGCGCCGAAGTTTCCTGTGGCTGCTGTACCCGCTGGCGTACGCGGGTTTCGCGCTGGCTCGCGGGCAGGTGACGAACTCCGTCGTCCGGTACCCCTACTGGTTCCTCGACGTCGACCGGATCGGTTGGGGCGGAGTGGGTCTGGCGATCCCGGTGTTCGTCGTCGCGTTCGGCCTGCTGGCGGCGCTGTTCGCCCTCGCCGACCGGTTCCTCGGGCGATTTCCGCGGCGGGCGGCTGGTGTGCTCCCATGAGCCGACCGCCGATTGGAGACTCGTGGACCCCGCCGTCGTCGCAGCCAGCTTCCTGCCCGTGCTGCTGCTGGAACTGCCCGACAAGACGTTCGTGGCGACTCTCGTCCTGGCCACCCGCTACCGCCCGCTGACGGCGTGGACGGGGGTCGGCCTGGCCTTCGCGGTGCAGTGCGCCATCGCCGTCGTCGCGGGCGGGCTCCTCGCGCGCCTGCCCGACCGCCCGGTCGCGGCGGTCGCGGCGGCCCTGTTCGCCGTCGGCGCGATCACCCTCTTCCGCGGTGCGGCCAAGGCCCGGCAGGCCGAGGAGGAGGCGCTGCACGAGTACGAGGAGAAGGTGCGCGGCGGCAGGCCCGGGCTGCGGGGGGTCGCGGCCTGCTTCGGGGTGGTCTTCCTGGCCGAGTGGGGAGACCTGTCGCAGCTGTTCACCGCCGGCCTGGCGGCCCGCTACGAGGACCCGGTGTCGGTCTTCGCGGGCGCCTGGGCCGCGCTGCTCGTGGTCTCGGCGCTGGCCGCGGCGGCCGGGGCGACGCTGATGCGCAGGCTCAGCGTGGCGGCCGTCAGCCGCGTCGGGGGCGTCGTGTGCGCGGTCCTGGCGCTGGTGACGCTCCTCGAGGTGGCCGGGGTCGACCTGCCCCTCTGAGCGCCCGCACCGGGACAAGGGGCCGCTCGGGTGATTGACTGTGGACGCGCAGTGACGGCTCGGTTCGCACGCGTGCTGGTGGTCGACGTCGTGGAGCAGCCGCGGCGCCGGTGGTGACGTCCTCGGGGAGGGATTGGACCGGTGTTCCACGTGGTCCTCCCACCCAGCCCGCGCTCGGTCGGCGTCGCCCGCTGGCTGATCGCGGAGTGGTGCGCCCCGTGGGTGGCGGCCGCCGAGGTCGAGGAGGACACCGTCGAGTCGGCGCTGCTGCTGGCCAGCGAGGTCATCACCAACGCCGTCGTCCACGGCGACGGCATGGTGCGCGTCTGCCTCAGCCGGGTCGACGGCTCGTCGCTGCGCCTGGAGGTCTCCGACGACGGCGGCGGGATGCCCCTCATCGGGGCCCAGCGCGCCGACGCCGAGAGCGGGCGCGGGATGGCGATGGTGGAGCTGCTGTCCACCCGCTGGGGCACCGAGCTCGGGGTGGGCCCGCTCGGCAAGACCGTCTGGTTCGAGCTGGGCGCCTGAGCTCCCGGACGGGCGCGGTCCGCGCGGCCGGGCGCGCGTCAGGCGGGCACGACCGCGTCGCGCCCGGCGGCCCGCGCCGCGAGCGGCTGCACGGCGGCGACCGCGGCCAGCAGCAGCAGCGGCAGCGTCCAGGTGCCGCTCGCGGTGTGCACCGCGCCGATCAGGACGGGCCCCAGCGCCGCGGCGAGGTAGCCCAGCGACTGCGCCATCCCCGACAGCGAGACCGCGGCCCGGCCGTCGGCGGCCCGCGACGACATCGCGGCCAGCGCCAGCACGACCGAGCCGCCCATGCCCAGACCGGTCAGCGCGACCGGTGCGGCGGGCGCGTGCGGCAGCGCGACGAGCCCGACCACCCCCACCAGCGACAGCAGCGAGGAGCCGACGGCCGCGCGCCGGGCCCGCGTCGCCGACCCGCCGGTGACCACGGGCACGAGCAGGCTGCCGACGACGCCGGCGACCTGCATGAGCGACAGCAGCCACCCCGCGGCGGCGGCGTCCGCCCCCGAGCGCTCGTGCAGCACCGTCGGCAGCCAGGACAGCAGGACGTAGAACTGCACCGACTGCAGGCCCATGAACGCCGTCACCGCCCACGCCAGCGGCGAGCGCCACGGCGGGCGCGCGTGGGGGGCGGCCGTCCCGGGAGGCCGTCCGCCGCGCACGAGCGGCAGCCACAGCAGGGCGGCCGCCAGCGCCGGCGCGGCCCACACCGCCAGGGCCGTGCGCCACCCGCCGCTCAGGTGCTGCGCCAGCGGCACCGCGACCCCGGAGGCCAGGCTGCCGGCGACCTGCATGAGCACGACGTAGCCGCTGGTGAGCAGCGTGGTGCGGCCGGGGAACTCCGCGCGCACGAGCGCGGGCAGCAGGACGTTGGCGACGGCGATGCCGGCGCCCACCAGGGCGGTCCCGGCGAACAGCGGAACCGCGCCGGGCACCCAGCGCAGCGCGCCCCCGGCGACGAGGACGACCAGGGCGGCGACGAGCGTGCCGCGGGTGCCCCACCGGGCGGCGGCGCGCGGCACGAACGGGGAGCAGCCGGCGAAGGCGAGCAGCGGCAGCGAGGTGAGCGCGCCGGCGGCCGCGGCGCCCAGGCCGCTGTCGGCCGACAGCACCGGCAGCAGCGGCCCGACGCCGGTGAGCGGGGAGCGCATCGAGCACGCCACCAGCAGCAGGCCGGCGACGAGCAGCAGCGCGGTGCGGCGGGCGGTCACCGACCGGCCCGGGCGGCGCGCGCCTCGCTGCGCAGGTACACCAGCCCCAGCACGGGCAGCACCAGCGGCACGAACCCGTAGCCGGAGCCGTAGCCGGACCAGACGGTGGAGTCGGGGAAGGCGCGGGCGTCGGCGAGGCTGAGGGTGCCGACGACGAGGACCCCCAGCAGCTCCACGGAGCAGGCCACCCAGGCGGCGCGGCGCCAGCGGGGCCCGGTGCGGCCCAGCCCCAGGGTGGCGACGACGTAGACGAGCCCGGCGAACGCCGAGAGCGCGTACGCCAGCGGCGCCTCGGAGAAGCGCTCGGCGATCTGCACGGCGGCGCGGGAGACGGCCGCGATCGCGAAGACGGCGTAGAGGGCCACGAGCACCCGGCCCAGGCCGGTGGTGCGCCGGGGCGCGGCGGGGGCGCTCACGCGGTCACCTCGAAGAGCAGGAACGCGCGGTAGGCGACGACGACGACGGCCAGGCAGGCGACGGCGAGCACGAGGGTGCTGGGGCGCGAGCGGTCGGCCAGGGCCCACAGCGTCCCGGCGGGCAGCAGGCAGGGTGCGACGACGAGGTAGGCGATCGAGGTGGCCAGCTCCTCCGGGCGCGGGCCGGCGACCAGCCGCACGGCGCCCGCCACCAGCAGGACGAGCACGGCGAGCTCGACGACGGCCAGGCCCACCAGGTGGGCCCGCCCCACGCGGCGGTCGCGGGCGGCGGTGACGACGGCCCAGCCGCCCATCAGCAGCGCCAGGGCGCAGACCACCGCGACGAGGACACCGGACACGGGGGTGAACTCTACGAGGAGCGGGAAGGCATCCGGCACCGCACCGGTTGCTCCGGTACATGGATCTGTTCTCCCCCGTCGCGCTCGGCGACCTGCAGCTGCCCAACCGCCTCCTCATGGCCCCGCTGACCCGCATGCGCTCGGGGGCGGAGGGCGTGCCCGGGCCGCTGGTGGCCGAGCACTACGCGCAGCGGGCGAGCCTGGGCCTGATCGTCAGCGAGGGCACCTACCTCGACGGGCAGTCGCGCGGGTTCGCCGGGCAGCCGGGCATCGTCACCGACGAGCAGGTCGAGGGCTGGCGGCGCGTGGCCGAGGCGGTGCACGCCGCCGGCGGGCGCATCGTCATGCAGCTCATGCACGCCGGGCGCGTCTCGCACCCCGAGCTGACCGGCTCCCGGGTCGTGGCGCCCAGCGCGATCGCGATCGAGGGCGAGGCGCACACCCCCACCGGCAAGGCGCCGTTCCCGGTGCCGCACGCGCTGAGCACCGAGGAGGCGGCCGCGCTCGCCGGCACCTTCGCCACCGCCGCCCGCCGCGCCGTGCACGAGGCCGGCCTGGACGGCGTGGAGGTCCACGGCGCCAACGGCTACCTGCTGCACGAGTTCCTCTCGCCGGCCTCCAACACCCGCGAGGACCGCTACGGCGGCTCGCCGCAGGACCGCGCCCGCCTGGTGATCGAGGTGACCACCGCCGTCGCCGAGGCCGTCGGCGCGGGCCGCACCGGCATCCGCGTCTCCCCCGAGCACAACATCCAGGGCGCCCTGGAGACCGACCCCGCCGACGTGGAGGCGACGTACTCCGCGCTCGTGGAGGGCCTGCGCCCGCTGGGCCTGGCCTACCTGAGCGTGCTGCACGCCGAGCCGGAGGGCGGGCTCGTGCAGGGCCTGCGCAAGCGGTTCGAGGGCCCGCTCGTGGCCAACAGCGGCTTCGGCGTCGTCACCTCGCGCCAGGACGCGCTGGACCTCGTCGCCGACGGCGTCGCCGACGCGGTCGCCGTGGGCCGCGCCGCGATGGCCAACCCCGACCTGCTGGAGCGCTGGCGGCGCGGGCTGCCGGAGAACGAGCTGGACCAGGCGACCGTCTACTCCTCCGGCGCCGAGGGCTACACCGACTACCCGTCCGCGACGGGCACCGGGGCCTGAGATACCGGGCGGCACCCGGTCCGGGAAGTCCTGCCGAACCGGGTGTCGCCGGGCCCGCCGGCCAGTAGGGTCCGCGGTGACCGGCCCCGCTGCGCGCGGCGGCCGGGATCCACCTGCCGGTGCCGGAGGCTCCACGGTGCACGCCGACCCCCCTGCCGCCGTCCCCGCCGGCGCCGCCCGCCCGGGTTCGTCCCTGCTGCCGCGCAGCGAGTTCGGCACCTTCGACCGGCTCTCGCAGTGGGCCTTCGACGCCTACCTGGCCGGCACGTGGGAGACGGCGCTGCGCTGGTGCCGCGAGGGCGAGGCGCTGTGCGCGGCCGCGGGCGACGAGCTGACCCCGCGCTACCTGGTCTTCACCGCCGCGGCGTGCCGGCTGGAGCTGGCCGACCCCGCCGGCGCCGCGGCCGAGGCCGTCCGCCTGCTCGGGCGGCTGCCGGCGCACGAGCGCGCCTGGCGGGCCAAGGTCCTCGCGCTGCTGGCCGACGCCCGGCTGGCCCAGGGCCGCTCGTCGGCGGCGATGGACGCGCTGGCCGAGGCGCACCACCTGGCCGCCGCTCCCGGGAGCAGCTACAACGACATGTCGGCGGCCTTCTCCACCGCTGCGGCCTTCCGCACGATGCTGCTCTTCGAGCACTCCGGCGCGCTGCTGGAGCAGGTGCGGCGCTCGCCGTGGGCGGCGGGCTCGCGGACGGCGGTGCTGCGCGCCCTCGCGCTGCACCGCGCGCTGTGGGGCTGCTGCCTGGACCTGCGCGGGGAGCGGCGCGCGGCCCGCGAGCAGTACGTGGCAGCGCTCAGCGCGGTCGCCGCCCTGGCCGCGGCGGCGCGGGAGCGGGCCGACGACGCGATGGACCGCCGCGCGCTGGCCCTGGAGGGCTTCGTCCTGCAGCGCCTGGGCGAGGACGAGCTGGCGCTGGCCCGCATCCGCCAGGCGCGCGCCGGTGCGCCCGTGCGCGAGGAGCTCGTCGAGGTCCGCGCCGCCCGGCTGGCCACGGCCGTCGTGCTGGCGCGCGCCGGGCGGGTGGAGCGGGCCCGCGCGCTCCTGGCCGCGCTGGCCGGCACCCGCGTCCACGAGGACCGCGAGCTGTGGGACGCCCTCGGCCACGAGGCGCTCGCCGAGGTGGAGACCGCGGCGGCCCCGCAGGCCGGGCCGGCGAGCGCGCTCGCGGCCTGGCGTCGGCTCTCGGAGCTGTCGATGTCCCGGCTGTGGCGCGAGCGCGAGTCCCGCTTCGAGGCGCTGCGCGACCGCGCCCGCCTGCGCGCGCTCACCGAGGAGGCGGCGCGGGTGGCGCAGGAGCTGTCGACCGACCCGCTCACCGGGCTGGGCAACCGCCGCCGCCTGCAGCCGCTGCTGGAGCCCGGCGGCGGTCTGGGCGAGGCGGCGCTGCTGTTCGTCGACGTCGACGGCTTCAAGGACGTCAACGACCGCTGGTCGCACGCCGTCGGCGACGAGGTGCTGCGCCGGCTGGCGCAGGTGGTGCGCGGCGCCTGCCGCGAGGACGACGTCGCCGTCCGCTACGGCGGTGACGAGTTCGTGGTGGTCCTGGCCGACGCCGCGGGCGCCGGCCGGGCGGCGCAGCGGCTGCTGCGGGCCGTGCGCGAGCAGGACTGGGAGCAGGTGCAGCCCGGTCTGAGGGTGCGGGTGTCCGTGGGCGCGGCGGTGCGCCCGACGCTGCTGGAGGCCCTGGACGCCGCCGACGAGGCGATGCTCGCCGCCAAGCGGGGCGGGCGGGACCGGCTGGCCACGGCCTGACGCCGGGCACGCCTGACGCCGGGCACGGCGCGGGAGCTACTCCCCCCGCTCGTTGCCCACGGAGGAGTGCTCCCCGACCGGTCGCGCCTGCGGGAGCCCCGTCCCGATCACCTGGTCGATGACCCGGTGGGCGATGGACTGCGGGTCCAGGCCGGCCTCGCGCAGGATCTCGCCGCGCGAGGCGTGCTCGAGGAAGCGGTCGGGCAGGCCGAGCTCGGTGACGCCGGTGTCCACGTCGGCCGCGCGCAGGTCCTGGCGCAGCCGGGTGCCGATCCCGCCGACGCGCACCCCGTCCTCGACGGTGACCACCAGCCGGTGCTCGCGGCACAGGTCGACGAGCGAGGACGCGACGGGGACGACCCAGCGCGGGTCGACCACGGTCGCGCCGATGCCCTGCGCGGCGAGCAGCGCCGCGACCTCCAGCGCGGTCGTGGCCATGGCCCCGACGGCGACGAGGAGCACGTCCCGGGCGTCGCCGGGCGCCTCGCGCAGGACGTCGACGCCGTCGGGCAGCCGCAGCACCCGGGGCACGTCCGGGCCGACCGCACCCCGGGGCCAGCGCAGCACGGTGGGGGCGTCGTCGACCGCGACCGCCTCGGCGAGCTCCTCGCGCAGGGTGGCGGCGTCGCGGGGGGCGGCGATCCGGATGCCGGGGACGGTCTGCAGCAGGGCCAGGTCCCACATGCCGTGGTGGCTGGGCCCGTCCGGTCCGGTGACACCGGCGCGGTCCAGGACGAAGGTGACGCCCGCGCGGTGCAGGGCCACGTCCATGAGCACCTGGTCGAAGGCCCGGTTCATGAAGGTGGCGTAGATCGCGACGACCGGGTGCAGCCCGCCGTAGGCCAGCCCGGCGGCCGTCGTCACGGCGTGCTGCTCGGCGATGCCCACGTCGAAGACCCGCTGCGGGTGCCGCCGCTGGAACTCGTGCAGACCGGTGGGGCGCAGCATGGCCGCGGTGATGGCGACGATCTCGGGGTGCCGGTCGCCGAGGGTCGCCAGCTCGTCGGCGAAGACCGAGGTCCACGACCGGCCCGAGCTGGCCTCGAGGGGTTCGCCGGTGGTGGGGTCGATGCGGCCCACGGCGTGGAACTGGTCGGCCGCGTCGCGCAGCGCCGGCTCGAAGCCGTGGCCCTTCTCGGTGATGGCGTGCACGATCACCGGCGTGCCGTAGTCGCGGGCCTGCTCCAGGGCCTGCTCCACCGCCTGCTGGTCGTGCCCGTCGATCGGCCCGAGGTACTTGATGTCCAGGTTGGAGTACAGCGCCTCGTTGCCGGTGAAGCGGGACAGGAACCCGTGGGCGCCCCCGCGCAGACCGCGGTAGACGGCGCGCGCGGGGGACCCGAAGCGGTTGGCGGCGGCGGCGCTCTTCTCGTGCAGCGTGCGGTAGCCCCGGCGGGTCCGCACCGAGTTCAGGAACCGCGCCATCCCGCCGATCGTGGGCGCGTAGGAGCGGCCGTTGTCGTTGACGATGATGACCAGGCGGCGGTCGTTGTCGTGCGAGATGTTGTTGAGCGCCTCCCACGTCATGCCGCCGGTCAGCGCGCCGTCGCCGACGACGGCGACGACGGTCCGGTCGGACTGGCCGTTGAGGCGGAAGGCGCGGGAGATGCCGTCCACCCACGACAGCGACGACGACGCGTGCGAGGACTCGACGATGTCGTGCTCGGACTCGCTGCGCTGGGGGTAGCCGGCGATGCCGCCGCGCTCGCGCAGCCGGGAGAAGTCCTGCCGGCCGGTCAGGAGCTTGTGCACGTAGGACTGGTGGCCGGTGTCGAAGACGAAGGGGTCCCTGGGCGAGTCGAAGACCCGGTGCATCGCCAGCGTCAGCTCCACGACCCCCAGGTTCGGCCCCAGGTGGCCCCCGGTCTTGGCGACCTCCGCGACGAGGAAGCGCCGGATCTCGGCGGCCAGCTCGACCACCTGGGGGTGCGACAGGTCCTTCAGGTCGCGCGGGGACCGGATCGATTCGAGCAGGGTCACAGGAGCTCCTCTCGTCTGCCGGGACAGCTTAGGCCGCTGGGCGGGCCCCGCCAGGTGGGCGCCGGCCTCAGCGGCCGGCGCGCGCGAAGCTGCGCCGGGAGTTCTCCACGTGCCGCACCATCGCCGCCTGCGCGCGGGCCGGGTCGCCGGAGGCGATGGCGGCGACGACCTGCCGGTGCTCGGTCCAGGCGCGCAGCCCCTGCTGCGGCACGGTGGTGGCGTAGGCCCACTGGACCTGCTCGCCGACCCGGCGCAGCACCAGGGCCATGCTGCGCGCGCCCGACAGCCGGGCGACGGCGCCGTGGAAGCGGCTGTTGAGCTCCGCCCCGAGGACCGGGTCGCCGCCGTCGAGGGCGGCGAACCCGGCGTCCACGATCGCGGTGAGCTGCGGCACGAGGCCGTCGTCACCGGCGGCGACCCGCTCGGCGCAGCGGGTCGCGGTGATGCCCTCCACGACGCAGCGCACCGCGTACAGGTCGGTGAGGTCGTCGACGGGCACCTGCGCGACCCGGGCGCCGGCGTTGGGCCGCAGCTCGACGAAGCCCTCCCCCGCCAGGGCCCGCAGCGCCTCCCGCACGGGCACGCGGGAGGTGCCGTAGCGCTCGACGAGGCTGGCCTCGGTGAGGCGCTCACCGGGCGCGAACGTGCCGCCGAGCACGTCGCGGCGCAGCGCCTCGGTGACCCGCTCCGCCGATCCCCCCATGCTCAGGCGGCGGCGCGGCCGGGGATGGCCGACAGCAGCTGGGCGGTGTACTCGTGCCGGGGGTGGGCGAACACGTCCTCGATCATGCCCTGCTCGACGACCCGCCCGGCGCGCATGACGAGGACGTCGTGGGCCAGGTGCCGCGCGACGGCCAGGTCGTGCGTGATGAACAGGTAGGTCAGGCCGAGCTCGTCCTGCAGGCGCTCCAGCAGCGCGAGCACCTGCTGCTGGACGAGGACGTCGAGGGCGGAGGTGGCCTCGTCGAGGACGACGACGCGCGGGTTCAGCGCCAGCGCCCGGGCGATCGCGACCCGCTGGCGCTGCCCGCCGGACAGCTCCGCCGGCCGGCGCTGGGCCAGGTCCCGGCCGAGCGCCACCTGGTCCAGCAGCTCGCCGACCCGCGCGCGGCGGCTGCGGGCGTCCCCGGCGCGGGCGGTGCGCAGCGGCTCGTCGATCAGCCGCTCCAGCGTCATCGTGGGGTCCAGGGAGCCGTAGGGGTCCTGGAAGACCGGCTGCACGTCGCGCCGGCCCCCGGCGACCTCGACGGCGCCGGAGGTCGGGGCCTCCAGGCCGAGCACGAGCCGCGCCGTCGTCGTCTTGCCGGACCCGGACTCCCCGACGACGGCCGTGGTCGTGCCGGCGCGCACCGCGAAGGAGACGCCGTCGACGGCCCGCACGCGCTCGCGCTGCCCGCGCACCCGGTACTCCTTGACGAGGTCGCGCACGACGAGCACGTCCTCGCCGGAGCCCTGCGGGCGCGGCCGGGCGGCGGCCCGCCCGGCGGTGGCGGGAGCGGCCGCCACGAGCCGGCGGGTGTAGTCCGCGGCCGGTGCGCCGAGCACCCGGCGCGCCGGGCCGGTCTCGACGACGCGCCCCTCGGACATGACGAGCACGTCGTCGCAGCGCTCGGCGGCGAGGGCGAGGTCGTGGGTGACCAGCAGCAGCGAGGCCCCGCGCGCGCTGGTCAGCCGGTCGAGGTGGTCCAGGATCTGCCGCTGCACCGTGACGTCGAGCGCGGAGGTCGGCTCGTCGGCGATGAGCAGCTCCGGCTCGGCCGCCAGCGCCATCGCGATGAGCACCCGCTGGCGCATGCCGCCGGAGAACTCGTGCGGGTACTGGCGCGCGCGGCGGCCGGCGTCGGGGATGCCGGCCTCCTCCAGCAGCTCCACGGCGCGCTCGCGGGCCGCGGCGCCCCGGGCCAGCCCGTGCATCCGCAGCGTCTCGGCGACCTGCCGCCCGACGCGCGCCGAGGGGTTGAGGTTCGACATCGGGTCCTGGGGCACCAGGCCGACCTGCCGGCCGCGCAGCCGGCGCAACCGCCCCTCGTCGCGGCCGACCAGCGCGGCGGTGACGTCGTCCCCGCCGACGACGACGCGGCCGCCGGTGACGCGGCCGGCGCCCTGGAGCAGCCCGAGGACGGCGGCGGCGGTCGTCGACTTGCCCGAGCCGGACGCACCGACGACGGCGACGCGGTGCCCGCGCCGGACGGTGAGGTCGACGCCGTGCAGGACGGTGTCCGCGCCGTAGGCGACCCGCAGCCCCTCGACCCTCAGCAGCTCCCCGCCCTGCGGGGCGCCCGCGGCGTCGGCCGCGCCCACCGCGCTCACCGCCCCACCGCGTAGCCCTGGGCGCCGCGGGAGTTCGCGGCGGCGTGCAGCACCCCGGTGCGCGGGTCGCGCCCGGCGCAGGAGAGCCGGCCCAGCGCCCACGGCCCGGAGCGCGTCACCACGTGCCCGCGCTCGACGAGCCCGGCGATCACCTCCTCGCCGATCCGGTCCTCGACGACGGCGCCGCCGGGGGTCCAGGTGCGCGGCCAGAACGAGCCGGGCATCGAGGTCGTGTGCAGCGCGGGCGCGTCGATGGCCTGCTGCGGTTCGTACCCGCCGACGAGGGTGCGCAGCAGGTACAGCAGCTGCCACTGGTCCTGCTGGTCGCCGCCGGGGGTGCCCAGCGCCTCCACGGGGACGCCGTCGCGCAGCAGCAGCGTCGGGGTCAGGGTGGTGCGCGGGCGCTCGCCGGCCCGCAGCGCCGACGGCGCCCCCTCCTCCAGCCACGTCATCTGCAGGCGCGAGCCGAGGCAGAACCCCAGTTCCGGGACCGTCGGCGAGGACTGGAGCCAGCCGCCGGACGGGGTGGCGGAGACGACGTTGCCCCAGCGGTCGACGACGTCGACGTGGCAGGTGTCGCCGCGGGTGGTGCCGCTCGCGTCGACGTCCGCCTCCCCGGCGCCGTCCCCCTCGACGTCCGCGGCGGCCTGCACGGTCGGCTCGCCGAGGGTGGGTTCGCCGACGCCGACGGCGGAGGGCGCCTCGGTGCGCAGCGGCGGCACGAACGGGGCGCGCCCGCCGACGCTGCCCGGGCGGAACTCGTGGCTGGCGCGGTCGGTGATGAGCGCGCGGCGCGCGGCGGCGTACTCCTCGGAGAGCAGCTCGCGCAGGACCTCGGGGTCGGCGGCCGAGCCGTACCAGGCGTCCCGGTCGGCGAGGGCGAGCTTGAGCGCCTCCAGGACGGTGTGCGCGCCGCGGACCGTCGAGGGGTCGAGGTCGGCGTCGTCGAAGCCGTCGAGGATCCGCAGCGCCTGCAGCAGCACCGGCCCCTGCCCGAACGGTCCGGTCTTGGCGACGGTCGTGCCGCGGAACTCGATCGTCGTCGCCTGCTCGTAGCCGGCGGAGAACCCCGCGAAGTCGCTCACCTCGACGACCGCGGCGTGGTCGGTGCCGGAGGAGTGCCGGTGCGGGGTGCGCAGGAACTCCACGGCCTCGCGGGCCACGAAGCCCTCGCGCCACTCGCGGCGGAACGCCTCGATCCGCTCGGTGCGGGAACCGGCGTCCGCCCCGGCCGCGAGGAGGCGTTCCAGCGTCCGCGCCCAGGCCGGGTTGGTGATGACGTCGCCGGCCTGCGGGACCCGCCCGCCCGGCATCCACAGCTCCGCCGAGCTCGGCCAGTGCTCGCGGAACAGGTCCGCGACGGAGGCGATGGTCGTGCCGACCCGGCCGATGACGGGGTGCCCGTCGCGGGCGTAGCCGATGGCGGGTTCCAGGACGTCGGCGAGCTCCCAGGTGCCGTGGTCGCGCAGCAGCACCACCCACGCGTCGACGGCCCCGGGCACGGCCGCGGCCAGGCCGCCGGCACCGGGCACCAGGTCCAGGCCCTCGGCCCGGTAGTGCTCGATGCTCGCCGCGGCCGGGGCCGGGCCCTGGCCGTTGAGCACGACGGGGGTGGGGTCGGCGGCGGTGGCGAAGACGGCCGTCACGTCGCCGCCGGGGCCGTTGAGGTGCGGTTCGACGACGTGCAGGACGAACGCCGCGGCGACGGCGGCGTCGAAGGCGTTCCCGCCGCGCTCCAGCACCGACTGCCCGGTCGCCGAGGCCAGCCAGTGCGTCGAGGCCGTCATCCCGAAGGTGCCGCGCAGGGTGGGGCGGGTGGTCTCCCGGGGAGCGGGGACGAAGGTGCCGGGTCGGGCGCTCAACGGTTTCCTCCGTGGTCGAGGGCGTCGCGCAGCGCGTCGCCGAACAGGTTGAAGGCCAGGCAGACCAGCACGATCGCCAGGCCGGGGAACAGGGCCGCCGTCGGCGCCCTGAAGATGTACTGCTGGGCGTCGGAGAGCATGATGCCCAGGCTCGGGGTGGGCGGCTGGATGCCGAGGCCGAGGAAGGACAGCAGGGCCTCGCCGATGACGACGGCCGGCACGATCACCGTGGCCTGCACGACGATCGAGGGCACCGCGTTGGGCAGCACGTGGGTGGCCAGGACCCGCACCCCCGAGGCGTCCATGCTCCTGGCCGCCAGCACGTACTCCGCACCGCGCAGCCGCAGCGTCTCGGCGCGCACCACCCGGATCACCTGCGGCACGTGCGCGACGCCCAGCGCGAGCGCGGCGTTGCCCAGGCTCGCCCCGCGGATCGCGGCCAGCCCGACGGCCAGGACGAGGAAGGGGAAGGCCAGCACGACGTCGGTGAGGCGGGAGACGACGACGTCCAGACCGCGCCAGTACCCCGCCGCCAGCCCCAGCGGGGTGCCGACGACGACGGACAGCGCGACCGCCAGGACGGCCACCTGCAGCGAGGCGCGCAGGCCGAAGAGGATGCGGGAGAGCACGTCGCGGCCCAGGTCGTCGGTGCCCAGCCAGAAGCCCACGGTGCGCGGCACCTGGAACGGCGTCTCGAAGTGGACCTGCGTCGGGGGGTGCGGTGCGATCAGCGGCGCCAGCAGCGCCGCGAGCACGACGAGAGCGACCAGCACCGTCCCGGCCAGGCCGGAGCGGTCGCGCAGCAGCCGGCGCAGCACGTGCCCGCGGCTGGAGCCGAGGTCCACCTCGAGCTGGTCGACGGCGGCCGCCGTGCCGGTGGGGGAACTCATCGTGCACCTCCGGAGACGCGGATGCGGGGGTCGAGCACGGTGTAGAGCAGGTCGACCACGAGGTTGATGACGACGTACGCGAGCGTCACGACGAGCACGACCCCCTCGATGACGGGGTAGTCGCGGCTGAAGACCGAGTCCAGGGTGAGCTTGCCGAACCCGGGCAGGCCGAAGATGCGCTCGGTGACGACGGCGCCGGAGACCAGCCCGCCCAGCTGCAGGCCGACGAGGGTGACGACGACGACGAGGGAGTTGCGCAGCGCGAACCGCAGCACGACCGCGGACCGGGAGGCGCCCTTGGCGCGGGCGGTGCGGACGTAGTCGGCGGACAGGTTCTGCAGCATCGAGGCGCGGGTCTGGCGCATCACCACCGCGGCGGTGCCGGCACCGAGGACGAGGGCCGGCAGGGCCAGGTGGTGCAGCGCCCGCAGCGGGTCCTCGGCCGGGGAGACGTAGCCGGAGGCGGGGAACCAGCCCAGGCCCACGGCCAGGTAGAGGATGGCCAGCAGCCCGAGCCAGAAGCTCGGCACCGACAACCCGAGCAGCGACAGGCCGTTCACCCCGGCCTCGGCCCAGGTCCCGCGCCGCACCGCGGCGACGACGCCCGTCGCCAGGCCGAGGACGACGGCGAAGAGCACGGCGCACAGCGAGAGCCACAGCGTGACCGGCAGGGTCGCGCCGATGAGCTCGGTGACCGGGGTGCCGGTGCGCACCGAGGTCCCCAGGTCGCCGCTCAGGGCGCTGGTGAGGAACCTCCAGTACTGCACCCAGATCGGCTGGTCGAGGCCGAGGTCGGCGCGGACCGCGGCCAGCGCCTCCGGCGTGGCCTCCTCCCCGGCCGCCGCGAGGGCGGGGTCGCCGGGCAGCGCGCGGACGCCGGCGAAGACGACCACCGACGCCAGCAGGAGCGTCACGACGCTCTGCCCCAGGCGGGAGATCAGGAAGCGTGCCACCTCAGTCCTCCTCCGTGACGAAGGCGGCGCGCCCGAGGCGGACGACACCGTCGGCGTAGGTCTCGATCCCGGCGACGGCGTCCTCGCCGGCGGACACGTACCCGGTGATGCTGCGCACCCGGTACAGGTAGACGATCGGGTTGTCCCGCTGGACGATCGTGACCACCTGCCCGTACAGCTCGGCCCGCAGGGCCGGGTCGGTCGACTGCGCCGCCCGCTGCAGCAGCGCGTCCACCTCGGGGTTCGAGTAGCCGGAGTAGTTGTTGCCGGCCGCGGTGGTCAGGAAGCTGGCGGCGTTGCCGTGCGGGTCGACGCGCCCGGACCAGCCGAGCTGGACGGCCTCGAAGTCGCCGCTGGACTGCTGGTCCAGCAGCGTGGAGTACTCCACCGGTTCGATCTCCAGCGCGAACCCGGCCTCGAGGACGCTGGCCTGCAGCGCCTGCGACAAGCGCAGGGTGTCGGCGGTGTTCGAGGCGGACACCCTGATCCGGTACGGCAGTTCCACGCCGGCCTCGGTCAGCAGCCGCCGGGCCCGCTCGGGGTCGTGCGGCGGGCAGGCGTCGCTGGCGGCGGTCGCGTAGGTGCTGGCCGGGGAGACGAACGAGCAGGCCGGTTCGTACCAGTCGTTGAACACCGAGTTCACCAGGGCCTGCCGGTCGACGGCGAGGGAGAACGCCTCGCGGATGCGGGGGTCGGTGGCCAGCGGGGTGTCGATCGCGCCGGGCGGGTTGCCCACGCCCTCGGTGTTGCCGAGGTTGAACGTGACGCCCTGGTAGCCGAAGGAGCCGGTCTGCAGCAGGCCGATCCCGTCCTCGCGCGCGAGCGCGTCGACGTCCTGCGGCGAGAGGCTGTCGGCGACCTGCACGTCGCCGGAGCGCAGGTTGGCCGCGCGGATGTTCGCGTCGGTCATGATGCGGTAGGTGATGGAGTCGAGGTGGACCTCGTCGGCCGCGTAGTAGTTCGGGTCGCGCTCGACGGTGATCGAGGTCTGCGGGACCCGGTCGGCGAACCTGAACGGCCCCACGCAGGTGGGGTGGTCGCCGAAGTCCTCCCCGCGCTCGGCCAGCGCCGCCGGGGACATGACCATCCCGGCGCGGTCGGCCAGGGAGGCGGTGAGCGGGGCGAACGGGCGCGAGTAGCGCACGAGCACGGTGGCGGGGTCGAGGGCCTGCACGTCGCTGACCGGGCCGAGCTCGCTCTTGCGCGAACTCGTCTCCAGGGTGAGGTTGCGCTCCAGCGTGGTGACGACCGCGGCGGCGTCGAGGGGGGTGCCGTCGGCGAAGCGGATCCCCTGGCGGACCGGGATGGTGACCTCGAGGCCGTCGGGGGACGTGGTCGGCAGCGCCGCGGCGAGCTGCGGGACGAGTTCGCCGTCGGCGTCGACGTCGTAGAGCTTCTCGCAGATCGCGTTCATGACGTAGCGCGTGTAGAGCGAGGAGGACGTGGTCGGGTCGAGCCGGTCGGGTTCGGCGGAGAGCGCCATGACGAGGTCCCCGCCGGTGCGCGCGGCGCCCGGCGCGGCGAGCACGCCGGTGACGTCCTCGCGCTCGGGGGAGGCGCCCACGGGCTGGACGGGGACGCACCCGCCGAGGGCGAGCAGGGCCGCGCCGGCGAGGACGGACAGGGACGTGGGACGTGCTGGTCGAGCGGTCATCGACGGACCCTTCGGCAGGTCGGTCCAGCTGCGGAACGTATACAATCCGTGCACCGTAGTCTTCCGGTGTTTCCCCCGTGTTTCAAGACGCGGGCTCCCATGTTTCCGAACCCGGAGGACGCCCCGTGAGCGCCGAGCAGCAGCAGCCCAGGACCCGCGCGCGCACCTCGTGGCACCTGGCGCTGATGCTCGTGCTGACGTTCTCCACCGGGATCGTCGACGCGGTCGGCTACCTCGGCCTCGACCGCGTCTTCACCGCGAACATGACCGGCAACGTCGTCATCCTCGGCATGGCCCTCACCGGCGCGGAGGACCTGCCGGTCCTGGGGCCGGTGCTGGCGCTGGTCGGCTTCCTGCTCGGCGCGCTCGTCGTCGGCCGCGTGCTGCGCCGTGCCGCGACCGGGTGGACGACGGCGACGACGGTGGTGCTCGCCGTCGTCGGGCTGGCGCTGGGCGCCCTGGCCGCCGTCACCGCGACCCTGGCGGGGGTGCCCGTGGAGCAGGGCAGCACGCCGCCGGCGGCGGCCCTGCTCGTCACGACGGTCCTCGGCCTGGTGATGGGCGCGCAGGCGGCGGCGGCGCGCCGGCTGGCGGTCAAGGACGTCACGACGGTGGTGGTCACCTCCACCCTCACCGGCCTGGCCGCCGACTCGCGGCTGGCCGGCGGCACCGGCGAGGGCTGGCGCCGCCGGCTGGGCGCCGTCGTGCTCATCGGCGCGGGGGCCGCCGTCGGCGCGGCGCTGCTGCGCTGGGAGATCGGCGCCGGGCTGGCGCTGGCGGGCCTGATCACCGTGGTGGTGGCGCTGCTGGGGCACTGGCGGGCGCGCTGACGCCGCTCGCCCGGCGGTGGCCCCGGGTCACTGCTGGACGACCCCCCGTCACCTGTGCGTCACCTGGATGCGATGGGGTGACCCCATGACCCCCCAGTCACGACCCTCCCGGCGCCCGCGCGCCCGCACCACCGCCGCCCTCAGCGCGGCCACCCTGCTCGTCGGGCTCGGAGCCGCCACCGGCGCCACCGGCGCCGCCGCGGCTCCCGTGCCGCCCTCGATCACCCTGGTGTCCATGACGGACGTGCACGGCCACGTCCTGGACTGGGACTACTTCGCCGGCAGGCCCTACCCGCAGGGGCAGGGCCTGGGCCTGGCGCGGATCTCCACCGCCGTGGACCGCGTGCGCGCCGAACGCGGCGCCGACTCGACCCTCGTGGTCGACAACGGCGACGCCATCCAGGGCACCCCGCTGACGTACTACCACTCCCGCGAGGAACCCGTCACGCAGACCGGTGCCGTGCACCCGATGGCGCAGGCCTACGACGCCATCGGCATCGACGCCCAGGTCGTCGGCAACCACGAGTTCAACTACGGCCTGGACACCCTCGCCGAGTACCGCCTCGACCTGGACGCCCCGCTGCTCGGCGCCAACGTGGTCGACGAGCGCACCGGCACCCCCTACCTGCGGCCGTGGGTGCTGCGGGACGTGCGGCCCAGCGGTGGCGGCGCGCCGGTGAAGGTCGGCGTCCTCGGCCTCACCACGCCCGGCTCGGCGGTGTGGGACAAGCAGAACGTCGAGGGGAAGCTCACCTTCGAGGACGTGGTGGCCACCGCGCAGCGCGAGGTGCCGAGGATGAAGGCCGCCGGTGCCGACCTCGTGGTCGTCCTGTCGCACTCCGGCCGCAGCGGCGAGTCCTCCTACAGCGAGGAGGAGCTGCCGGCGGAGAACGTCAGCGACCGCGTCGCCGCCGAGGTGGCGGGCGTGGACGTCGTCGTCGCCGGGCACAGCCACCGCGACCTGCCCGAGGCGTGGGTGGACTCCACCGCCACGCCGGGCAAGCGGGTGCTCGTCACCCAGCCCTACCGCTGGGGCGCCTCGGTGACCGTCAGCCAGCTGGAGCTGCGCGGGAGCGGGGACGGGTACTCCCTGGCCGGCGCCGACGTGCAGGAGGTCCGGGCCGCCGACGTGCCCGAGGACCCCGAGATCGTCGAGGTGATCGCCGACGAGCACCGCAGGACCGTCGAGTACGTGGACCAGGTCGTGGCCACCTCCACCCAGGAGCTGCCGGCCACCGAGGCGCGCTGGCGCGACACCCCGATCATCGACTTCATCCAGCGGGTGCAGACCGACACCGTCCGCGAGGCCCTGGCCGGCACGCCGGACGCCGAGCTGCCGGTGCTGTCCATCGCCGCGCCGTTCAGCCGCACCGCGGTGTTCCCGCAGGGCGAGGTGACCGTCAAGGACGTCGCCGGGCTCTACGAGTTCGACAACACGCTGCAGGCGGTGCGGATGACCGGTGCGCAGGTGCGCGAGTACCTGGAGCGCTCCGCGGAGTACTACGCCAGCGTCCCGCCGGGCGACCCCGCCGACCCGGAGTCGCTGGCCACCGGGCAGACGCCGGACTACAACCTCGACCAGCTCGCGGGTGTGGAGTACGAGCTGGACCTGGCGCAGCCGGCCGGCTCCCGGGTGGCGTCCCTGACGCTGGAGGGCGCCCCCGTCGCCGACGACCAGCAGTTCGTCGTCGCCGTCAACAACTACCGCCGCTCCGGCGGCGGCGGCTTCCCGCACGTGTCCACCGCACCCGTCGTCTACGACGAGCAGGCGGAGATCCGCCAGCTGCTCATCGACCGCGCGCAGAGCACCGGCACCATCGACCCCGCGGACTTCGCGGTGGAGAACTGGTGGCTCACCGCGGGCGGCGAGCGGCTGTTCGACTGACCCCCTGCGCGGGTCCCGCGGGGCCCGGCCGTCCGCGGACGGCCG